>NZ_JAUSKL010000062.1 GCF_030646925.1 Candidatus Binatus sp.
TTCGACCAGCGCCGATAAAGTTCGCCGCATCCCACCGACGTTCCGATCAGCAGCACCGCCAGCACGAACTTCGCCGACAGCGGATGCCACAGTGCGTCGCCCAGAAACGCGAACAGGATCGTCCCCGGGATCATCCCGATCACGCTCGCCCAAAAATAATCGCGAAACGCAATCGGCGACGCGCCAGCCAGCAGATTCAGCGCGTTGTACGGTATTACCGGCACAACTCGCAGATAGAAAATGATCTGAAAGCCGTGCCGCGCGATCTTTTGCATCATCGTCTGGAAACGTTCGCCGACAATTCCCTGTACAAACGACTTGCCGAGAAAGCGGCCCGCGCCGAACGCCACCAACGCTCCGATGTCCGCACCGATCAGCGAATATATCGCCCCCCAAAATGTGCCGAATGCCAGCCCGCCTGCGATCGTCATCACCGCGCCGGGAATCAGAAACGACGGCCCGACCGCGTACAGCAGCACAAATATCGCCGGCCCCCACACGCCCCACGCCAGCACCTCGACCTTGACCATCTTCGGGTCGCGGAACCATTCCGAATGCGCGAGCAAGAGCCAGATCGAGCCGCCGACCAGGACCACGATGATCGCGATCTTCAGAAAATTGGTGAGTCTCGATCCGCGGCCGGTGGTCTTCCCCGCGGCGCTTCCAAATGGTTTGACGGCGGCCATGAAAATCGCCTTATGATATTTGTCGGTCGCGGAGTGAAACAAGGTTCCAGCCTCGTTATCACCGGCCGCCAATGATACTACGTCGCTACCATCTGATCCCGCAGCGCGGAAAGGAAGAGATTCATCCATGAACGAACTCGCGGATAAAGTCGCGATCATCACCGGCGGTGGCTACGGAATCGGCAAACAGATTGCCCTGCTCTACGGCGACGCCGGCGCCAAAATCGTAATCGCGGCGCGCTCGCTCGAGCCGATGAAGCAAGCGTGCGCCGAACTCGAACGCAATGGCGCGAAAGCGATTTACGTCGCCACCGACGTCTCCAAGGAAGCCGACTGCGCAAAGATGGCCGCCGAAACGCTCAGCGCCTTCGGCCGCATCGACATCCTCGTGAACAACGCTGGAATCTCCGGACCCACCAAGCGCATCACCGAGATGTCGCTCGCCGAATGGCAGGAAACCATCGACATCGACCTGACCGGCGCCTGGCTCGCCACTCGCGCCGTGCTGCCCACGATGGACAAGCAGCGCTCAGGCAACATCCTGAATATTTCGTCGGGTGCCGGCCGCCGCGGATATCCGATGCGCTCGCCGTACGCCGCCGCCAAGTGGGCAATGATCGGCCTCACCCAGACGGTCGCCGGCGAATGGGGCCAGCGCGGCATCCGATGCAACTGTATCTGCCCCGGCGCGATCGAAGGCGATCGCATCGAGCGTGTGATGCGCGCGCGCGCCGAAGCCCTGAAGCAACCGTACGAGCAGATTCGAGCGGGATTTCTGTCGACCGCCGCAATGAACCGCATGGCGACCGAGGAAGAAGTCGCGCGCGTCGCGCTCGCCGTCGTTTCGGATGCCTATCGCGGAGTGACTGGCCAGACGATCAACGTCGATTGCGGCAGCATCATGAATTGATCGCCTACCGGTGACCTCGCGAGCCGCTCGCGACGATTCAATGCGCGATGTCGTGATCGCGGACCGAGCCCTCGAAGCCCGCCGCTCTCAGCCGCTCGATCAACTCGCGCGCCAGCACTGGCGATCTATGCCTTCCGCCGGTGCATCCGAGCCCGATCGTCAGGTAGCTTTTGCCCTCGCGTTGATACAGCGGGATCAGAAACGCGAGCAGGTCGCTGACTTCGTCCACGAAGCGGCGCGCCTCCGGCTGTTCAAGCACATATTCGCGCACCCGCGGGTCGAGTCCCGTCAGCGGCTTCAACTCGGGCACAAAAAACGGATTCGGAATGAACCGCACGTCGAGCACCAAGTCCATCCCGACCGGCAAGCCATACTTGTAGCCGAACGAAATTATCGACAGCACCATCCGCGATCCCGTGCCCGACCCGAGCACCGCCGCCGTGACGACTTCGCGCAGTTCATGCACCGTCAGCGCAGTCGTGTCGATCAGCCGATTCGCCCGCTCGCGGATTTCGGCGAGCGCGAGCCGTTCAATCCGGATACTCTCCGCGACGGTGGCGCCCGTCTGGGCCATCGGATGCGGCCGGCGAGTCTCCGAGTAGCGCCGCGTGAGCACGTCGTCAGCCGCGTCGAGGAAAATGACTTCGGGCCGAATCCCGCTCGCTTCGAGCTCGGCAAAGATCCGCGGCCAATGCGGAAAGAAGAGGCGCTCCCGCGCGTCGATTCCGAGCGCCACCCCCTTCAGCGCCGGATCGCTGCCCGCCGCCAGCTCGAGCACGTTGGGCGCCAGCGCCACCGGCAGATTATCGACGCAGTAGAAGCCCAAATCTTCGAGCACGCGCATCGCGGACAAGCGCCCGGAGCCGGAAACGCCGGTTACGATTATCAGCCGGGGGGTTGCGGGCACGCTCATGAGATCGTGATTTTCGCTGCGCGGAGCAGCAACTCTGGCGACGCCCTCGATGCGGTTAGAACTTGCCGTCTTCTTCCTTGATCAATCCAAAAATCTCGGCGTCGTCGGTCGCCGCGATCAACCGATCGCGAAAGCCGCCGTCCTTCAGCAATCGCGATACGTGCGCGAGCGCCTTCAGATGCAGGCTGGCGGAATCCTCCGGCGCGACCAGCACGAAAAACAGATGCGTCGCGCCGCCGTCGAGCGAATCGAAATCGACGCCCTCGCGATGCCGCCCGAACGCGCCGATGATCTTCTTCACCCCGCGCAACTTGCCGTGCGGAATCGCGATCCCGTCGCCGATCGCCGTCGATCCCAGCCGCTCCCGTTCGGCCAGCACTGCGGTCAATTCGCCGATCGGTATCTCCTTGTATTTCGCCGCCAGCGCCTGCGCGAGTTCGTTCAAAACGTCGGGCTTGGTGGTGCCCTTCAAGTCCGCCACCACCATGTCCGGGCTTAAGATTTCAGTAATTTTCATTTCGATGTCCCGGTCAATTGAAGATCAGGTGCGGATGCCAAGGCAATCGCAGTCGGCCGCCGGCGACCAAATCGATCGACGGCGACATCGCTCGATTTCGCCTCGGCCGCCGCGATTTCAGCTCTCTTCGCTGGCAGCCAGGACCTCGCCGGTCGATGGCGCCCTGACCTTTTTCGCCGTGAATTTCTCCAGATGCTTTGTCAGTTGGCGGCCAACCTTGTCCGCCAGCAGATCGATCACTGAATAAAGATCCTTGGTCTCTTCCGCCGCCGTCACCGACAGCCGCCCCGACTTCACCGTAACTTCGCCGTGATGCCGATACTTGTCAACCGACAGTATCAGATGAACCTCGCAGGCCCGCTTGATCAGCTTGCCCGCGTGCGCGAATTTCCGCTCCGCGTATTGCCGGATCGCGTCGGTCGGCTCGACGTGCCGAAACGTCACCGCCACCTTGCAATCTTCCGCCGCGCCGAGGCGCGCCTTGCGGCGTATTTTGCGTGTGGCTGCGCGGGCGCTTTTTCCCTTGCTGCCGTCTTTCATGGTCGTCGCCTCTTTTCATCCGACCTGTTTTCGATTCGCCGACGGCAGGATTCCCATCGCCTGCCGATACTTCGCCACCGTGCGCCGCGCGATATTGATCTGCCGCGCTTTCAGCATCTCCGCGATCGCCTGATCCGACAGCGGACTGTTAGGCCGCTCGCCACCGACTAATACCCGAATGTGCTCCTTGACCGTCTCGGCGCTGACGTCCTCGCCACCCGCCCCTTTCACGCCCGAAGTAAAGAAAAACTTGAGCTCGTAAATTCCCTGCGGCGTATGCGCGTACTTGTTCGCCGTCGCACGGCTGATCGTCGACTCGTGCATCCCGATATCTTCCGCCACGTCCTTCAGCACCAGCGGCCGCAGCACGCTGATACCATGATCGAAGAACGCCCGCTGGAACTTCACGATCGAGGTCGCAACTTTGAAGATCGTCTGCTGGCGCTGGTAGATCGATTTCACCAGCCATCGCGCCGAGCGCAGCCGCTCCTGCAGATATTCGCGCGTCTCCGCCGCCACGTCCACGTCGTTGAGCACGCGCTGATAGTACCCCGCGAGGCGCAAGCGCGGCACCGCGTCGCGATTGAGCGTCACGACGTACTCCTCGCCCACCTTGTGGATGTACACGTCCGGCACCACGTAGGTCGGCTGTTCGCCGCCGTAGTCGCGGCCCGGCTTGGGCTCCAGTTCCGAAATAATCTTGGCCGCCTGCCCGACCGTTTCGATCGTGACGCCCAGCACCTTGGCGATCTCGCCGTAGCGATGCTTCTCCAGCAGATCGAGATGGTTCTTCACGATTCGCGCCGCCAGCGATTCTTCCATCCCGAGATTCTGCAACTGCGCGATCAGGCATTCGCGCAGATCGCGCGCCGCCACCCCCGGCGGATCGAATCGCTGCACGGCCTTCAGCACCGGCTCGACTTCCGCCGGCTCGACCTCGAGCTGCGCCGCCAACTCTTCGAGCGGCGTTTCGAGATAACCGTCGTCGTTCAGATTGTAGATGATCGTCGCACCGATTCGCTGATCGGCCTCGGGCAGGCTCGACATCCTGAGCTGCCACATCACGTGGTCTTCGAGCGAGCTCCGCCGAATCGGCGTGTTCTCGAGCGCGCTGCGATGATCATCGTCGGGATCCGACGGCGCGCTCTCCTGCCAGTTGTTCGAATACGTTTCGAGATATTCGCGCCAATCGAGCTTCTCGAGGTTGTTCAGCTCCTTGATCTCGAGTGCCGCGTCGCGCGCCTCGACCTCGACCGCCGGCGTGGTGATTTTCTCCTCGCGCGCGCCGGTTTCCCAGTCGTCATCCGAATCGGCGACCGTGCTGCCATCGGTCTCGGGCGGCAGTGGCTCGCCGTTGCTCTCGGCCATCTCGCGGTCCGGCTCGGATTCACCCGCGGCTTCGGCGGGACTTTGGTCGAGTGGCTCGAGCATCGGATTTTGCTCGAGTTCGGTCTGCACTATCGATTCCAGCTCCGGCAGCGAAAGCTGCAGGATCTTGATCGCCTGCTGCAACTGCGGCGTCATCACCAGTTGCTGGCGAAGCCGCAAGTCCTGTCCGAGTTTTATTTCCAACGCCATCGCTGATTACTGATCGCCCGGCGCGCTCTTGGTCGCCGAATTATCCGCCTCGTCGCCCTGATGCGGAAAGATTACCGCGTGCGCGCCCTCGACGACACTTCTGCCCGTGTCCATATACACGGTGATCTTCGAGCCCGTGATCTGATCGTTGCCGTCGTGCACCACCGGGCTGCCAGTCAGCACCATCGTATGCTTGGTCTGATCCATCACCCCGTGATCGCCGGTGGCCCATCGCGTGCCCTGGCTCATCCTTACGTTGCCCTCGGCCACGATGTCCTTCATTTGTTTGAAATCTTTGTCGAGGTAGTTCACGTGCAGCTTGTCGGCCGTGAGCTGCGCGTTGGCCTGGTTGGCGTGCACGTGCCCGGTCCACACAATCGCATGATTCTCGTAGTCGAGTGACATCGACTCAGACTTGATATCGATCGGGCTCTTGCTATTGCCAAATTGAAGGCCCGCGAATGCGCCGTCGGTCGGCGGATTCGACGCAACCTTGGTGTTGCCGTCGGCGTCTGATTTCGATTTCTTGTTTTTCTTCGATGCTGCCTTCACGGGCTCCGCCGATGCCGTCTCCGGCGCGCTGGCCGGCTGTTCCGATGCGGACACAGCCGGCGCCTCGGTCGCGGGCGACGCGAACGTCACCGGCGGCGCGATCGACGCTGCCGTGATCGGCGCATTCGCGGAATCCGATCCCGCGGATGCCGACGCGGGCGCGGCGGGTGCGTTGGCTCGCGCGACATCAGCCGCTGTGATCGGCGTGAAATCTTTCGGCGCCGGCGCACGCGGCGCTTCCGATTCGCTCGCCGCTGCGGGCATAGGCGCGGCGCTTGGAGCACTCGCCACGACTGGTGGCGCAGGTTCGCTTGCGGCGATCGGCGCGCTTGCCGATGGAGCACTCGCAACTGGCGCACTCGCCATTGGCGGCGCGGCTTCGATTGTCGCCGGCGGCAAACTCGCTACCGATGGACTCGCGGCCGGAGCGCTCTCCGCTGGTTGCATCGGCATCGCCGTGCTCGACGCCGCGATCGGCGCCTCCGGCGTCGATGTCACAGCCGTCGAAGCGGTGGGAGTCGTCGCATCCGTAGATGATGCCGCAGTCGTTGGCGACGGCGGAGGCGTCTCCGGCTGCGGCGCTAGACTCACGTCGGGTGGCGGCGCGCCCGGCACGAGCACCGGTGCGCTCGCGACCGGCGGCGGTGCCGAGGATGGCGCCGTCTCGGCGCTTGTCGATGGTATCGGCGCAGTTTCGGCGCTCGCCGATGGCATCGCAGCCGGTGAAGTTGCCGGCTCGATTGGTTCCGCTGCCGCCGCGCCACTCGACGGCGCTGCCTCGGCCGGCACATTCGCGGTATCGATCGGCGTCGAATTTGCCGAGTTCGCCGAACTCGGCACGCCGCCCGTCACCGTGATCGAGTCGCCGGAAAAATCGTCGTCGGTCTTGACCTTCGATCCTGTGGGCGGCGGGCTCGTCGTCTGCTCATTGCGGATCGTACTGCCGATCGTCCCGGGAGTGAGCCCCGCCGAAAACGACGGCGCCGATACCCCCGGCGTGATCGGCGTATTCACACCGTCCTGCGCCCTCGCGGGCGGCGCCAGCGCGATCGCGAACGCCGCCATCGCAATCAATCGCGGAGCGCGCATCCGCTCTCTCGATCCGGCCGCGCGCGCGATCCGCTTATCAACCTGCTTTGGCATGTTCACGGTCGCTCTTAGGAATAAACTGCGTATTCACCTGATCGCGGAGCTGGAACACGCGGGCCCTCGGATGCCCCGTGAGTCCCATCCCGGTTACCTTCATTCCGTCTCCGATCACCGTCACCAATCCAGCCGCCTGGACTTCATCCTCATCTGGTTTAAAGGTGGCAGAGTCGGTGGTGAGAACAAAATCGCCGTAGCGAATCGTCGTCCCGCCGCTCAGCGTCGCAAGGTTCACGTGATTGCCGTCGAGACTCATCACCGCCAGCGGCGCGGTTGCCGCGACCGATTTGCCATCAGTCGAAGTCATCTCGACTTTTGCGTCCTTCAGCGTGAGCGAACGCCGATCGTTCGAGTAGCTCGCTTCGGCCGCGGTCAACACCCACTGGCGGTCGCCGGCTTTCATCTGCGTCCAGTGAAAATTGTGCGCGTGCAGCAGCGCGCCCGGCACTACGTCGGCGACCGTCTGCAATACCCGCGCGTCGCTGCGATGGCGCACGACCCATACGGTGACCGCGATCAATGCCGCCACCGCGACCAGGCCGAATCCCGCCAGCGCTTTCGCAACCCGCCTGGGACTCAAATGATCTCTCCTGATAGCTCACCGTAACAACTGAATTTTTTCATGTAAACCAGGCTCCCGGCAACGCCGCTCCTCATCCCGAAACGAGCGTCACCGGATACCGGCCGTCCCGCACCCCGCCAGTTCGCTTAAAACTATACGCTTTTGCCGATGACCGCGCTTCGCCGCCGGCGCGATCGGTGTGCCGCGCCTGACCTAGCGTACTTCGCGCGTGATTTCGTGGATTCGCTTGAGCGTTTCGAGCAGCGCCGGCAACTCGTCGAGCCGATAAGAATTGGGACCGTCGCTGAGCGCCCGATCGGGATCCTCGTGCACTTCCATGAACACGCCGTCGATTCCCGCCGCGGTCGCCGCGCGCGCGAGCGGTGCGATGAACTCGCGCTGCCCGCCCGATCGATTCCCGCCCGCGCCAGCGCCCGGCAACTGCACCGAATGCGTCGCGTCGAACACCACCGGATATCCAAAGCCGCGCATGATCGCGAGCGAGCGCATGTCCGACACCAGGTTGTTGTAGCCGAATGAAAATCCGCGCTCAGTGAGGATGATTCGCCGCGTGCCCGCGCTCTCCGCCTTCGCCACCACCGCCTTCATGTCCCACGGCGCGAGAAACTGCCCCTTCTTGATATTCACCGCGCATCCGGTCTTCGCCGCCGCGTCGATCAGATCGGTCTGGCGCGAGAGCAGAGCCGGTATCTGGATAATGTCCACGACCTGCGCGGCGCTCACGGCCTGCTCGGGCTCGTGGATGTCGGTCAACACGGCGACTCCCGCCTCGCGCTTCACCCGCGCGAGAATCTCGAGTCCGTCTTCGAGCCCCGGACCGCGATACGATTCGTGACTGGTGCGATTCGCCTTGTCGAATGACGATTTGAATACGAACGGCAGGCCGGCGCGATGCGTGATCTCCGCGAGCCGCATCGCATGCCGAACGCTCGCTTCGTAGCTCTCGATCACGCACGGTCCCGCGATTATCACCAGCTCCGGCCCGCCGAAGACCGCGTTGCCGGCCTGGACTCTGGTCACGCTCACGAGACCGATCTCAATTCCCGCACTTTCGGATTTTTTATCGCCAATTCAGAACGCCGCTGCAGCGCCGCCCGAATCAAGCCGCGAAACAGCGGATGACAATCCAGCGGACGCGACTTCAACTCCGGATGGAACTGGCATCCGAGGAACCACGGATGCCCCTTCAACTCCATGATCTCGACCAGCGTGTCATCCGGCGAAACGCCCGTCGCGACGAGCCCGATATTCGCGAGCTGATCGCGATAGGCGTTGTTCACCTCATATCGATGCCGATGCCGCTCTGAGATGCGCGACTTGCGATAGAGCGATGCCGTCAGCGAGCCCGGCTTGACTACGCAAGGATAAGCGCCGAGCCGCATCGTGCCACCGAGCTTCGATACTTCCTTTTGCGACTCCATGATGTCGATGACTTTGTCGGGCGAGGCCGGGGCATTCTCCGACGTGTTGGCGCGCTTCAGCCCCAGCAGATTGCGCGACGCCTCGATCACCATCATGTGCAAGCCGTAGCAGATACCCAGGATCGGCACCGCATTCTCGCGCGCATACCGGATTGCTCGAATCATCCCCTCAGTTCCGCGCTCGCCGAAGCCGCCCGGCACGATAATCGCGTGCGCCTGCGCCAGCCGCTCCTCGACGTTCTGCTTTGCCAGCTCCTCGGAATCGACGTAGTCGATCGCCACCTTCGCTTCGTTGGCGATTCCGCCGTGCGCGATCGCCTCGTGCAGGCTCTTGTACGAATCGACCAGGTTCACGTACTTGCCGACCACCGCGACGTTCACCGTATGCTTCGGGTCGAGCGCCGTCTTGACGATTCGCCGCCACTTCGCGAGGTTCGGCGCGCCAGTCCAGATGTTGAGCTTCTCGCACACGCGCTGATCGAAGCCCTCGTCATGATAGCGCAGCGGCACCTCGTAAATAGTCGGAACATCGGCCCCCGAGATCACGCAGCTCTCCTCGACGTTGCAGAAGTGCGCGATCTTGGCTTTGAGCGGTTTCTCGAGTGGCCGATCGCAGCGGCAGAGCAGGATGTCCGGCTGAATCCCGAGTCCCGTCAGTTCCTTGACGCTATGCTGCGTCGGCTTGGTTTTCAGTTCGCCCGCAGTCGGGATGAACGGCACTAAAGTGAGATGTACGTACAGCACGTTCTCGCGCCCGAGATCCCACCTGAATTCGCGGATCGCTTCCAGAAACGGCAGGCTCTCGATATCGCCGACCGTGCCGCCGATCTCGACGATGATCAGGTCCGCTCCTTCCGCCGCCGCCAGGATGCGCCGTTTGATCTCGTCGGTGATATGCGGAATGACCTGCACCGTCGCGCCCAGATAATCGCCGCGTCGTTCATTCTGAATCACGGTGTCGTAAATTTGCCCGGTGGTGAAGTTATTGCGCTTGCTCATCCGGGTCTCGACGAAGCGCTCATAGTGCCCGAGATCGAGGTCGGTCTCGGCGCCGTCGTCGGTGACGAAGACTTCGCCGTGCTGAAGGGGACTCATCGTGCCCGGATCCACATTGATGTACGGGTCCATTTTCAGCATCGTGACCTTGAGCCCGCGCGCCTCGAGCAACGCGCCCAGCGACGCCGCCGCGAGGCCCTTGCCCAGCGAGGAAACGACGCCGCCAGTTACGAATATGAACTTGGTTTTCGCCCGCTCCATCCTTGATTCCCTCCCCCGCATCAACGCATTGATCCTTCCGCCGCCGCGCGCGCGCGCACGAGATCGTCCATCGTATCGACTTCGAGCGAAGGCGCGACCGAAGCCACGACTCTAATCCGGTATCCATGCTCGAGCGCGCGCAGTTGCTCGAGCTTCTCGATTCTTTCGAGCACGCCCGGCCGCAGGCTCGCAAATTCGAGCAGAAAGTCGCGGCGGTACGCGTACACCCCGATATGCCTGAGCGCCTCGCGCGGCATCCCGCCGTCGCGCGCGAACGGAATCGGCGCCCGCGAAAAGTACAGCGCGTCGCCGTCGAAGCCGCATACGACTTTCACCACGTTGGGATTGTTCCACTCGCGGCCATCGACGATCGGCGTCGCCAGCGTCGCCATCGCGATCGACGCGTCGGCGCGCATCGGCGCCGCCAGCGCGTCGAGATCCTCCGGCGCGATAAACGGCAAGTCGCCCTGCACGTTCAGATATACATCGGCGCGAATCCGCTCCGCCACTTCCGCGATTCGATCGGTGCCGCTCTGATGGGTCGTCGCCGTCATGATCGCGGTCCCGCCCGCCGCGCGCACCGGCGCCGCGATTCGCTCGTCATCGGTCGCCACCACCACGCGGAGAAGCGATTTCGCTTTCGACGCCTGCCGCCACACCCGCACCACCATCGGCACGCCGGCGATCTCCGCGAGCGCTTTGGCGGGCAGACGCGACGATCCGTAACGCGCCGGCACGACGGCTATCACAGAAACATCGGCCAGAGTTTTTCTCCGTCGCGGAGCCATTGCTCGCGCGGGCAGCTTGCGTCAGAGATTTTCGATTTGAGGGGCACATTCATAGGTAGCCGACCGCCGCACCCTTTGTCAATTTCACCCGCCGAAAGAACGCAACTCTTTCTTTGTCGCAGCGCTTTCTTTGCCTCGCCCGCTTCTTTGCGGGAGAGGTCGCGGCGGCGCGCGTCAGCCGCGAAGCCGACTTCGGGCCGAAGGGCCGAATCGCTCTACGATAGAGACGCGGGTGAGGGTGCAGTCGGCTCATGAACAAGACCCAGAAAGCAAATCCGGGATTCTTCGCTTGCACTCAGAGTTTATAAATTGTTCAAAATCGCAAAAAAGTCTGCCCGAAATTGCTCGATTACTTTCGCCATTTCGACGCGTTTCCCCAAAAAATTCACAAACTCTCAGGATGACGGAGGGCTTGGCTGGTGTCCCCAAAAATGGCGGCCGCCAATTCTTAGTCTGCGTAATCTGTGAAATCTGCGGTTATCGCTTTTCTTTTCGTTCTTCTTACCCATTGACAGCAGCGATAATCAGATGATAATTACTATCACTTAGTAATGGAACTAACGCTGGTTAATGAGCGACGACGCCCGGCCTACGCCGCGCATCGCCTCGCCGAGTTCGCCGCACGATGCCGCGCGGGCGGCCTCGCCGTGACCCCGCAGCGCCTCGCGATTATCAAAGTGCTGCTCGATTCGAGCGAGCATCCCCGCGCCGACGCGGTCTGCGCCGCCGTCCGCAAGCAGCATCCCCACATCTCGCTCGCCACCGTTCATCGCACGCTCGAAACGCTCTGCGAGATCGGCGAGGCGCGCAAGGTGACGATGCTGCACGACAGCGCGCGCTACGACGGCAACTTGACGCCGCATCATCACGTCGTATGCATCAAATGCCGCCGCATCCGCGATATCGAGATTCCCGAGCTCGATCGAATCCTTGCCGGACGCGGTGAGCTGGGCGAGTTCACCGTGATCGGTTCGTCACTCGAGATTCACGCGCTCTGCGAACGATGCGGAGCACAAAGCGCGAAGCGCGCGAAAGCCCGTATCGCTGCTCACGGCCAGCGCATCAAACGATCGCACAATTGAACAATCCTCGGAGGGAGAATAAGAAAATGCCAGGTCTAAAAGGAACCAAAACCCATCAGAATCTCAAGGATGCGTTTGCCGGCGAAAGCCAGGCCAATCGCCGCTACCTCTATTTCGCCAAGATCGCCGACATCGAAGGCCAGCCGGAAATCGCGGGCCTCTTCCGCGACACCGCCGAAGGCGAAACCGGCCACGCTCACGGTCATCTCGACTATCTGAAGCAGGTCGGCGACCCCGCCACCGATTTGCCGATCGGTGACTCGTCACTCAACCTGAAGTCGGCCGTTCATGGCGAGACACACGAGTACACCGATATGTATCCCGGGATGGCGAAATCGGCGCGCGACGAAGGCTTTCCGGAAATCGCGGATTGGTTCGAAACGCTCGCCAAGGCCGAAAAGTCCCACGCCGGACGTTTCGCCAAGGCCGCGACCACGCTCTAAATTTCAGTCTGAAACGACGCCGTCCCGGACATCCCATGATGCCCGGGGCGGTGCTCTTGTCGCGCCGAGTTCGCTGCGATCTTTTAGAATTTCCCGGCTTGCGCGCGGCCCTGACTCCGTGTCGCTCCAATTTCATCCGGCCAGGTTTATCCGATGAGTGATCGTATCCAAGCCAAGCCTAGCGACGGGCTTTCCTACAACATGACGGAGCCCAGGTATTGGGATCGCGCCGGCCTCAATAAGGAAATCGAGCGCGTCTTCGACATCTGCCACGGATGCCGCCTCTGCTTCAATTTGTGTCCCTCGTTCCCCGCACTGTTCGACGCCACCGATCGCAACAATGGCGACGTTCGCGGCCTGACCGCCGCCGAAACCCATCGCGTGATCGAGCTGTGCTACGGATGCAAGCTCTGCGAAATCAAATGCCCGTACACGCCGCGCGACGGCCACGAGTTCCAGCTTGATTTCCCGCGCCTGATGCTCCGCGCGAAGGCGGTCGGCGCGAAGGAAAACGGCGTCGCGATGCGCGAAAAACTGCTCGGTAATCCCGACCTCGTCGGCAAGCTCGGCTCGATGACGCCCGGCCTCGCCAACTGGGGATGCCATCGGAAATTCCAGCGCGTGATAATGGAAAAGATGATCGGGATTCATCGCGATAAAATTCTTCCCGACTTCGCAAAAGAGACTTTCGAGAAATGGCTCGCGCGCACCGGGCTCCCGCCGGCGCCTGCCGAACCAGCCGCCAAGGTCGCACTGTTCCCGACCTGTTTCGTGAATTACTACAACCCCGGCCCGGGCAAAGCGGCGGTCGAAGTCTTCGCAAAAAACCGATGCGCGATCAAATGCCCCAAGCAGAACTGCTGCGGGATGCCCGCGCTCGACGGCGGCGACACCGACTTTGCGCGCAAGGAAGCGCGCGCCAACGTCGATTCGATGCTCCCGCTGGTGCGCGCCGGCTACAAAATCGCCGCCATCAATCCGACCTGCTCGCTCATGATGCGCAAGGAATATCTCAACCTGCTGCCCGGCGACGACGTCAAGGAGTTTGCCGCTGCCGTCGTCGATCCCGGCGAACTGCTGTATCAAATCCGGCGCGCCGGCAAGTTCAACATTGATTTTCAATCGACGCCGGTGAGCGTCGCCTATCACGTGCCGTGTCATTTGAAAGCGCAGGGAATCGGCCTTCGCTCGCGCGACCTGATGCGCCAGATTCCCGGCGTTCAGATCGCCACCGTCGATGCATGCTCGGCGCACGACGGCTCGTGGGCGATGAAGAAAGAATTCTTCGAGCTATCGATGAAGTGGGGAAAAAAAGCGTTCTCCGGGATGCGCGATGCCGATGCGCGCGTGATGGCCAGCGATTGTCCGCTCGCCGCGGTTCAAATCGAGCAAGCCACCGGCGCCCGTCCGATCAATCCGCTCGAGGTGCTCGCGCGCGCCTATCGCGCCGACGGATTCCCCGACCCCGTGCCGCCAAAACCATCGACCGAGGCAACTGAAGCATGAAACCGATCAAGTTCGACCAGGTTCTCGCGCTCGCCGATTACGAACGCGTGCGCGACATTTTGCGTCCGCTGCTGATTCACGCCAAGGAACGGCGCCGGCTCCACGTCGGTACCCACCTGACTCTTTTGTTCGAAAATAATCAGACCGTCTGGTACCAGATCCAGGAGATGATCCGCACCGAAAAAATGTCCACGCGCGAGGCGATTCAGCACGAAATCGACACCTACAACGAAATCCTGCCCGGCGCCGGCGAACTGGTCGCCACGATGCTGATCGAGTATCCCGAAGCGCGCGAGCGCGACTCCGCGTTGCGGCGCCTGGTCGGCCTCGAGCGGCACCTGTGGCTGTTCGTCGCGGGCAACAGAATCCCGGTGAAGTTCGACGATCGCCAAATCTCGGAAGATCGCTTGAGCGCCGTCCAGTTCGTGCGCTTTTCGTTAAATGGTCTCGATTCGGCGCGGATGCTCGAATTGGCCGCCAATGGCGAAATTGCGATCGAAGCCGATCATCCTGCGATGGCGGTGCGCGGCGCGATCAGTCCGGCTATCGCGGCGGCGCTGGCCGAGGATTTACGCCAATCGTGATGCGCTAGATTACTCACCTCGCTACTCTCAAAAACACGAACGCCGAACCCGGTTGCCCGGATTCGGCGTTCTCGATTGCTCTTTCGCTTTAGACCGCTGCGCGGCTACGGATGCGGCACCGCAAGACCGGTCGGCAGGTTCATATTGGTGTGCTTGCCGCGCACGATTACATTGGGCCGTATGTTTCCGCCCAAATCCAGTTCCCCTGCGTCATCGTCGAACATGACGAAGTTGTTGGCTTCGTTGTTCGCCACGTACAGGTCATCGCCGACAAAATCGATACCCATCGGACTGTTGAACTTGGTTCGCTTTCCGCTGATAACCCCGAGCAGCTTTCCGCCAAATGTGGTCGCGTCGAAGATCTTGACCGAGTTGTCGCCGAGATCGGTGACGTAAATCTCGGTTCCAGCGGCGCCGACCGCCACAAATGCGGGCGCGATCGCGCCCGCGATGATGTTATCAGGAAATGCATCGCCGCTGGCGCCTGCGGCATACGAAGTGATGAATCCGCCGAAGCTGTTAGCTGCCCACAGTTTGCCACTCGGTTCGGACGCCAGCCCGGTTGGTCCGAGCAGGAAGGTGGCGCATCCGCCAATCGTCGCATTGCGAGTGCCACCGTTGACCGGCGAATTGTTGAGCGGAGTCACGTCTCCGTTCGAGCCTGCAGCGAACTCACTGATCACTCCCAAGCTGAATCCGACGACCGCTGGGTCGCAGATCCCGGTCGGAGGAGGACCGCCACCCGGATCGACAACCGCACCCAGCGTGCTCGCGACTGCTATGTCGTTGCCCGGCAAGAATGCCACCCCGGCGGGATTTTCAAGGCCCGTCGTGGGGCCGCCAATTCTCGCCGACGGTGCCGAATTTCCTGTCGCGCCAGAACCGAACACCAGCACGTTGCCACCCAGTTGATTCGCGATCGCGATCGTCTGTGCATCGGGGGTGATCGCGACTCCGGAGGGGCTCGCCAGCCCGGTCTGATTGCCTTTTACTTCGTGCGTCGCCTTGGTGTTCTTCCTGGCGCCGGCAGCAAACACTTCGTAACTGCTGCCCAGGATCGCTCCGTTATTGCCAAGAACAACGGTGTCTTCTGTGCATGAATCGTCTTTGTCGCACTTGGCCGCATAGCTGTTACTCGCTGTCACCGCCAGGAATGCCGCGGAGAACACCACCGCCGCAACCGAGAGCGGACGTACGATCTCAGCGATCCTTAGCGCGGCTCTGTGCGCCAATGAGATCCCAACTCTTACCTGCGTCATCATCTGCATCCTTCCGTGCGTCATTGTGTCTAACCCCCGCCGAGTCGATCGGTGTCCCACCTGCTGGCCAAATCGGTCTAGAAAACCAACGCGGACCCTGTTCCTCCCCCAGCCTCGGCCGCGAATCGAGACTGGCAGCGTTCCGGAAATTACTCCGGATAAGCGCTCGGTGGTCGTACCTACACTGATCGGATGACAAATTCAAGTGCGTCGTAATCTGCCGTTAACCTGCCTCCCGTAGCGCGCCAAACCCGATTGTTTGAGGCTGCCGCTCTTGCAACAAAAAGGGGACGGCCGATTGCGCAGCCGTTGTCCCGACCAAATCCACTGCTGACTAATTGGGGCGCTGCCGCCGCTTTGAGCATCGCCGCCCAGGTGAGATGCCGCCCGTCAATTTCGATTGTGAGAATTGCAGCGGCCCGAAGCGTTCGGCGCCCGGGCCGCGACGGGGCGCTGGCGTCGCGCCGCTCATGTGTCTCGCGTGATGGCGCTTCAGCCCGTCAAATCCGATCGTTCGCAACGCAGGCCCGCTGCCATGTTGCGGGCGTGTGACGATTATGTGTCAGCGCAGTTGGGCCGTCTTGACAAGATGCACCGTGGAATGGTACCTAAGCGCCGTTCGTAGGTTCCTGACGAGCGATCGGGAAAAGAGCGTCCCGATTGCGTGGCGTTTAGAGGATTCGACGAAACCACGAGGGGCTCCAACGGCTTGGGGGTGCTTATGCAGAACGGGAATATGGGTTTTGGCGGTACGCGGTGGCGGAGTCTTCTGGTGGTCACCGTGGCAACGATCGCCACGCTGTGGTCGTCAGCGGCCATGGCAACGATCACACAGGGCGACTTTTCGATTTTCGGTTTTTTCGAAAGCCGCGAGGCAGGCAGATTCGGCGAAGGCGGCTCCCGTAATAACGGCACGCCGACCACGTACTCGCATCCGCTGCCGACCTTGACCACGATCGCGACGCCGGGCACGGCGGCGACTGAGTCGGGCGGTACCTTCGAATTCAATCGGTGGGATCTGGTTGAAATGCGCCAGCTCGCCGACATCCGGCCGGACTATCATTTTGTAAAGAACTACAAACTGCTCGGCCGCTTCGACACATATATCTTGAAGGATGCGGATTTCTTCGCGTTCTATCGGCCGTGGTACGACGCCTTCGGCACGTTGAAGAACAAGGGTGCCTGCCAACCGAATCGCGATTGCATTAACTACAGTCACCAGGACTTGCAGCAGCAGTATTTCCGCAACGATCTGCACGAATACTACGGGCAGTTGAACTTTACCGATAACTTCTCGGTTCGAATCGGTAAACAGCAAGTCATCTGGTCGGAAGCGGACGCGCTGTCAGGAACGGAAGTCACCAACACTGTCGACTCAACCTATCATTGGATTCACTTCGAGTCGGCGGAAAATCTTCGCAAGAATGTCCGGATGATAAAACTAAACTACATCCTGCCGGACTATTTCAGGACCGCTAACAACGAACTCGAAGCCTTCATTATCCCCGGCGATTACCAGGGCAACGGCTTCAAAGTTCAGACCGGTGATCCGCGTAACCCGTGGATTTTCCCCTCAGCAACGCAACTCGGCGCCTTCAACCAGAACGGCCAGGCCTTCCGCGAAGTTACTTTCAGGGACCAAGGGCAGAAGCCGATGATCAACATCGGCGGTATCTTCGCCGATTTCGCGGTGCGCAATAACACCAAGCCGCCGACCAACTCGCTCCAGAACAGCGAATTCGGTATTCGTTACTCGAGTCTGCTGCCAATCGGTAATGGTCTTCAGGCGAGCTTCATCTATCTTTACGAAGCCCGCGACTCGCGTCTCGGGCTCTGCACGGCTTGCTCCGCGCTCGATGCGGCCTTTGGTACTTCAAAAATCATGGGTTCCGGCGGCGCGGCGTCGAACTGGACGCATATCGCTCCCGGACAGTTCCTCAACAACGGCAACTTCATCTATGGCAAGCCGCGTCCGGGCGTGCCGAAGGCCGGCACCTTCCTGGTCATGATTGATCAGGACATCCGGCGCAATCATTTCTTCGGCTTGACCGGCACCTACTACGACAAAGATCTGACCGACGTCGTTTACCGATACGACATTCTCTATGAGCCGACTTTCGGTGGCGCGTGCGTCGGATGCTCCGTCAGCGGATCGGACTGGACCACACGTACCCGGTGGATCCTCGCCGGCGACCGTCCGACCTACATCCCGTGGCTGTCGAAGCAGCATACCTTCCTCGTCGCGCAGAACGTCGTGACCTGGTTCCCGAATCGCCCGAGCAATTCGATTCCCTACTTTGGCAATTCCGCGGGTAAACTGCGCGAGTTCAGTGATTTCGCTATCCTGGCGGCGGTCAACTGGATGATGAACGGTCAATTGGTCACGACCAACTCGGTCGCGTGGGATATCGACGACAACACCGGCGGACTCAGCTCCACCAACGTCTATCGCTATTCGCGCAACATCCTGTTCGGCGTGAACGCCCAGATGTATATCGGCCGCAGCGGACGCAATACCGACCCGTTCGTAGAAAGCCGCGCACAGCGTATTCAGGAACTCGAATTTACGCTGACTTACGAGATCTGATCTGATTTGCTGACTGACAAGGCGGCTGCGGCTCGATACCGCAGCCGCCTTTCTTTTCGCCTCTGTTTCTTCTATTTTTTAAGCTGCTATGGTGGCAGGAGGTGTCGGCTGCGTTCGTCGTTTGTACGACCGCGCCTCCCAGTCACGAAACGGGGTGCGCGCGATGGACCAAAGTTCGCATTGGTATTTGATTCGGACCAAAACCGGCAAGGAGCGGTGGGTTCGCGATCAACTCGGCAAGCTGGTGCCCGAGGTATTTCTCCCGCTGCTGAAAGCCAAGGCGCGGCGCTGGGGACGCCTGGCTGATTCGATCGGTCCGCTCTTCCCCGGCTATCTCTTCGCGCGGTTCGATTTGCAGCAAAGTTACTTCGACGTCAAATATATGTCGGGCGTTCACGGTATCGTCTCCGCCGGCTCCGATCCTCTCGCGGTGCCGGTCTCGATCATCACGGAGATTCGCCGCTGGGGTGTTAATGACATCGTCGAGATCGTCGAGAAGCCGTTCGACACCGGCGAAAAAGTGGTCGTCGTCGAAGGCCCGTTTCGCGGTTTCGAAGCGATCTTCCAGCACTACTTTTCAGGCGCCGAGCGCGTCGCGATTTTGCTTAGCGCCGTCGAAGCCAGCGGCCTCAGAGTCGTGCTATCAGCCTCGGCGGTCGCCAAAAACAGCTAGCGTGATGCGAGTCTTCAACGCGATGCAAACATCTTTCGGCTCCCGCGCGCCGAACGCGCATGATTGATCCAGCGATGCAGAAAGTTGCCCTGATTACCGGCGTCACTGGACAAGACGGTTCCTATCTTGCCGAGATGCTCCTGCAGAAGGGCTATCAGGTGCATGGTATGGTGCGCCGGACCTCGAGCTTCGCGACCGGCCGCATCGATCATCTGCGCGAAGGATTCGCTAACTCGAAGGGACTGCAACTTCATTACGGCGATCTCGGCGACGGCACCGGCATGCGCCGGATTATCGAGTTGGTGAAGCCCGACGAAGTGTACAATCTGGCGGCGCAATCGCACGTCCGAATTTCATTCGACCAGCCCGAATACACCGCCGACGTTGTCGGCCTGGGCGCGCTTCGATTGCTCGAGGCGCTGCGCGATCACAACGCTCGCCGCGGGCGTTCCGCGCGCCTCTATCAGGCCGGCTCGTCGGAGATGTTCGGCAAGGTCGCCGAAGTTCCGCAGCGCGAAACCACCGCCTTTCATCCGCGCAGTCCCTATGCGTGTGCCAAAGTTTACGCGCACTATCAGACGATCAACTATCGCGAGGCCTATGGTCTCTTCGCCTGCAACGGAATTCTGTTCAACCACGAATCCCCGCGCCGTGGCGAGAATTTCGTGACGCGCAAAATCACCCGCAGCGCGACGCGAATCAAGCTGGGGATGCAGCAGAAGCTCGCGCTCGGCAACCTCGAGGCCCGCCGCGATTGGGGCTTTGCCGGCGACTACGTCGAAGCGATGTGGCTGATGCTGCAGCAGGACCACGCCGACGATTACGTCGTCGCGACCGGCGAAACTCATTCGGTGCGCGAGTTTCTCGAGGTCGTGTTCGACCGGCTTAAACTCAAGGTCGAAGACCATCTGGTGCTCGATCAACGGTTCCTGCGGCCCACGGAAGTCGATCTTTTGATCGGCGATTCGTCCAGGACCAGGCGGCTGCTGAACTGGGAACCGAAGGTGAAATTCGAGCGGCTCGCCGAGATGATGGTCGAAGCGGACCTGGAACTCGCCGAGCGCGAACTACGCCAAGAGACCCAGTAGCGCGCACGACAGATGCCAGGACTTGCCGCTAGCGCAACTTGTAGAGTGCGATCGCATTCTGGCGCAGAACCATCCGTGCAAGTTCGCTCGCGCGAGTTCGAGTAATTTCGCCGTCGTCGACCATGCCGGTGAGCGCGAGCGCCAAAGCCTGGCGCGCGCTGCGAGTGGCGAGCCATCCGCTCTCCTCCCATCCTACCTCCGGCCCGAATACGAAAGCGTCGGTTCCAAACAGGACCTTATCGGGCGTCGATTCGAGCCAGCTCCGAATCACCGCGCTCAAAGCTCCTGGATATGTCAGATAGGTCTGAAACGAGAAATCGGCATAAACGTTCGGTTTCGACATCAATGCCCCAGCTTCGGCGGTGAATGGCCATCCGCCGTGAATCATCACGAAGGTGGTGTTCCGCAGCGACGGATCGTTGAAGACAGATTCCAGCAGCAGCGGATTGGCGCCCGCGATTTTGAAATAACTGCCTACGCCGGCTGCGACATGAATATGGACGGGCATCCCGAGGCGTCCGCACTCGCGCGCGATGTAACGGAAGATGAAATCCTGCAGTGCCTTGTAGTCTTGCGCAGTCGGTTCGCCGCCGCTTGAGTATCGCGCGTAGATGCCCTCCGCCTCGCTCTTCGAGGGATTGCCGAAATCGAGCGACCGCAGGTACGCCGCCTCGAACTTGATCGCGAGCGCACCTTCGTTCTTCTGCGCCACGAGCGTGGTGGAAACGACCTGGTCGAGATAGCCTTGCAGAGTTGGTGGCGGCCGCTCGAGTTTGGATGTCGAAAGATAGCGCTTCAGCAGCACCTCTTCGCTGGCATAGAAAGCGTTCAGATCGGGATTCTCGTTGCGCATCGAGGTGTTGTCGAGTGGAAACATCAGAGCGTCGTCGAACGCGACCCATCGAAAGCGCGGCCTGACCAGCCCGGGACCCATCGCCACGCGATTCGCCAGCATCGTCTCGATGCCCAGTTGATCGAGCACCCAGGTGGGGTAGCCATCGCCATGCTGGCGCATCGCGCGGCGTTTGAGTTCCGGCAACTCGGCAAGGTGGGTCCGGCTTTGATCGGCAAATGGATATCCGTACAAGGCGCGCCACGCCGCGATGAACTCCGGATTGTCGGCACGAATTCTTGGCGATAGCGGAAACGCCGGCATCGGCAGGATGTCGAGCGCGTCCTCTTCGTTGTCGCGCTGATCGGTCTCAGTCGTAACGCGCAGCGGATGCGCGTGATTGTCGATCGCCTTGATTCGATCGATTTCAGCCGCCAGCGCTGGATCGGGTTTATCCTGGGCGATTGCGCGCGAAACTATCTGAAGGATCGCGCCAGCCAGCAAAATCAGTGCGAAAAACCATTTCTTCGATTTCATATTCCCTCGCGTCTCGCACAGATCAGGAACGATAGAAGAGCCAGGCACGTTCAACGATCGCGGCGATATAGAAAATCGCTACGAGCGGCGACATCGCGCGGACCGCGGCGGCGATCATCGCGCGCGGCGGCGAAAATGCCAGCGCGATCACGATCGCGTAGTTCACGATTCCGCCCCAATGCCCCAGCCGGCTCTTGATCGGACCGGCCGACGCTCTCGCGATCACGATCGAATCGAGCGCGTACTGGCTGAACGAAATCGCAATCAGGATTGGAATGTAGCGCTCGATTGCGCCCGCGACCGCCTCGCACCACAGCGCCGCGAGGATGAAGGTGACGTCGGCGACGCCGTCGAGCCATCGCCCGCGATCGCTCGCGACGCCGAGGCGCCGTGCGATGCGCCCGTCGATGAAATCGCTGCCCGCCGCGACGATCGCGATGATCACGTACGCAGCGCGGCCGGTATGTCCATTCGCCGCAAGCTCGACCCATATCGCCGCCAGCGCGAATCTAAGCGCGCTCAGTCCGTTGGGAATCTGCGAGCGCATCGCGAAGTTTGCGATTCTTCGATCAGCCGTTTCGTTCGCGGCGGCGGTCTGGTCTAGTATCGTGCTCTTATGGCGGGCAAAAACGTGTCCACGATCCAGGTCGTCAGCCACGGGCCGTCATGCCTCGACGGGGTGATGGCAGCCGCTGCCGTCGCTCGCTTTTACGAAGGCCATAAAGTGTACGCGACGCTGGCCGGCAACAGCGACGCCGACCGCGTGATCCAGGCACTTGATATCAAGTCCGACGACGGCGGCGAGATCTGGATCACCGACTTGTCCTGGAACTCAACCGCGAGCGCGGATCGGCTGGCCGAGCTTTCTGCCCGCGGTGCACGTGTTTTCTGGATCGATCATCATCGAACCGCAGTCTCGCGCGCCGATGCGCCCGAGTTCAAGGTGCCGTTCGCAGGCAAGGTGCTCGACGAGGAGTATTCGGCCGCGCGGCTGACCTTCAACTATTTGAGAAGCCGGGCGGGCGAACTTTCCGACGAGCGCCGCGCCGCTTTCGAGGCCTTCGAGCCATTCGTGTTGATAGCCGACGACCACGATCGATGGATTCATCGAATCCCGGAGTCGCCCGATTGGGCGCTGGCGGTGCAGACGCTCGGCGGAATCACTTCGTATCGCGAGATCCTGAAGCTGCAGGAGCCCACGATGAGCCGCAAGCTGCGCTCCGCGTTCGAGTCGGGCGAGGATGCGATGCGCCGCAGCCTCGAACTCGCCAACGCGACGCTGGTCGATCGCAAGCTCGACAATGGAATCACGCTGCGTACCGCATGCTGCTTCGGCTACAGCAGCGAAGTCGCGTCGCATTTGTACAAGGGGCAGCATCAGATGGTCGTCGCGCTGTTTGATCTGCGGAGCCAGGGGGTGAGCCTCCGGCGCAGCGCCGATTCCGACGTCGATCTGTCGGTACTGGCGCAGACTTACGGCGGGGGCGGACACGTGGCCGCGTCGGGCTTCGCGATCCCCGATTTGAGGCGGCTTCCGGCTGAGCGACTGGCGGAGATTTTGAGCGAACAGCTCGAAAAATCAGGCAGTTAGGCCTCTCAGAATTATTTAAAGTATCCCTTGCCTCATTTTCGTCGAGGACTTAGACTGACTGTACGTTCAGTTGACTGAACGACCAGTCGGCTGACCAAAGAAGAAGTAATCAAGGAATACCGCCTGCGGGAGATTCTCGCAGCGGCGCGGCGCGTGATGGGCCGTTACGCGATGCAGGGCACCACTATCGACCGCGTTGCGGAAGAAGCCGGTGTCGCCAAGGGCACGATTTATCTCTACTTCAACAGCAAGGACGACTTGGTCCATGCCGCGGTGCTCGAGGGTCTCAGGGAGATCATGGAGGAGACGGTTCGCTCCGACGATCCGGCAAAGCCGCCGATCGAGCGAATTCGCGATCTGATTCTTAGTCAATATCGAATCGAGGCGTCTAACCAGGACTTTCTAAAAACGCTGATCATCGGGAACTCGCTCGATGTCGAGGTTGAGTCAGCCTCTGGACGGGAATTCATGCGTGTTTACGCTGAGTTTCTTAACTTCAGCGCGTCGATTTTTCAAGCTGCAATCGACCACGGCGCGATTCGGCCGATCGATCCGCAGTTCGCGGCCTTCATGCTCGGCGAAATGATCACCGGGTCGCTGCGCCGCCGCCTGCTGAAACTGGCATCAAGTCCGCTCGAAGCCGATGCTGATGCGGTGGTCGAGCTATTTCTCAAAGGTATCCAAGTTATTCCATGCGCCTGAAACGCACTCCTCTTCAGCTTCTTGCAACGCTCGCGCTGGTAGTCGGCGGATTTTCGCTCGCGGGATGTCATTCGCCGGCCGCCGCCGACGTCGAAAAGGACAAGATGCCGCGCGCGATCACGATTTCGGTCGCCGCGGCTCATCCACAAGATCTTGATCGCACCGCCGAAGTCCAGGGAGCGCTCTTTCCGCGCGAACGCGCGGTGCTGTCGTCGGAAGTCGAAGGTCCGGTCGTCACCGTCTCTGCCGACTTCGGCGACATGGTGAACGCGGGACAAGTGATGCTCAAGATCAACCCGCGCGAGTACCAACTCAGAGTTGAAACTGCGCAAGCCGCGCTCAACCAGACGCAGGCGAAGCTCGCCAACTCGAAGGGACGCTACGATCGCGCGCAACGATTGAAGGCCGAGGGCACCATCTAGAACGAGCAGTTCGATCAGATCGTATCGACATTGCGGATCGACGAGGCCGACGCGGAATCCGCGGCGAAAGCGGTGTCGCTCGCGCGCAAGAAACTCGGCGACACGGAGATCAAGGCGCCGTTTATCGGCTCGGTGCAGAAACGGATGGTCTCGCTCGGCGAATACGTTGCGCCGGGCAAGCAACTCTACGAATTGATCGCGATCGATCCGATCAAGCTGCGGTGTCCGATGCCGGAGCGCTTCGTGCCGATGGCGCAGGTCGGGCTGAAGGTGAATCTCACGATCGACGCGAAGCCGGGCATGACCTACAGCGGCACCATCACGAGAATCGCGCCGGCGCTCGACGAAAGCAGCCGCACGCTGCTGATCGAGGCGGAAGTCGCCAATCCCGAGCACGTGCTGAAGCCGGGATTTTTCGCGCACGTCACGATGAATCTGGGCCACGATCGGGCGTTGTTCGTTCCTACCAGCGCGGTGCTGCGATACGCGGGCGTCGCGCGCGTGTTCACTATCGAGAATGGCGTCGTGCATGCGCGCGAAGTAACCACCGGCAGCGTGGTTGGCGATCAAATCGAAATCAGCAAGGGGCTCAAGGAAGGCGAGCATGTCGCGGTGAGCGACGTGGATCGGCTGGCCGACGGAACCGCCGTCGTCGCGAAGGAGCAGTCGTGATTCTCGCCGACCTATGCGTCCGACGGCCGGTCTTCGCTACGATGTTCGTGGGCGTGCTGGTCGTGCTGGGATGGTTCTCCTACATGCGCCTCGGCGTCGATCTTTTTCCGAAGGTCGACGTGCCGATGGTCATGATCACGACGTTCCTGCCCGGCGCCGCGCCCGAGGAGACCGAAGCGCGCGTCACCAAGCCGCTCGAAGAGGCGATCAACACCGTCAGCGGAATCGACGAGCTGCGCTCGAACACGCTCGAGGGCGTCTCGCGAATCATGCTCCAGTTCAAGCTCGATCGCGAACTCGACGCGGGCGTGCAGGACGTGCGCGACAAGATTTCGACCGTGCTCGATCGGCTGCCCGACGGCACCAAGCCGCCGCTGGTGCAGAAGTTCGACGTCGGCGCGACGCCGGTCCTGACCATCACTGTTACCGGCTATCAGAATCTCAAGGAGCTGACTGAACTTGCGCGGCGGCGCCTGAAGGAGCCGCTCGAATCGACCGACGGCGTCGGTTCGATCGACATCGTGGGCGGACGCGAACGCGAAATCCACATCGCCGTCGATGCGGACAAGCTGCATGCTACCGGCGTGACGATTCAGCAGGTAGGGACGGCGCTCGCGCGGCAAAACGTCGAGTTCCCCGGCGGCCGCATGAAGCAGGGCATGTCCGAGGAGATGCTGCGGACGCTGGGGCGCATCACCGAGGTGCCGGATTTCGCCAAAGTGATCGTCACCGCAATCGAAGGCAAGCCAGTGACGGTCGGCGATGTCGCGGCGGTCGAGGATTCGGTGAAGGAACCGCGCTCGCTCTCGCGATGGGACGGAAAGAACGCGGTGTCGCTGATCGTGCGCAAGCAGTCGGGCGCCAACTCGATCGAGGTGGTCGATCGAATCAAGGAGCGGTTCAAGGATCTCAAGGGCACGCTGCCGCCGGGCGTGGACGTGATCTTCACGCGCGATTCCTCGAAATTCGTGCGCGAGGCGGTCCACACGGTGCAGGAGCATCTGGTGATGGGCGGCATCTGCGCCGCGATCGTGGTGTTCTTTTTCCTGGGCTCGATTCGCTCGACGATTATCGCGGCAGTGGCGATTCCCGTATCGATCATCTCGACCTATTCGCTGATTCTCTGGATGGGCTTCACGCTCAACCGGATGACGCTGCTCGCGCTCACGCTCTCAGTCGGCATAGTCATCGACGATGCGATCGTCGTGCTCGAAAATATCTGGCGGTTCATCGAAGAGAAGCACATGGATCCGATGGCGGCGGCCAAGGCCGCCACCGCCGAGGTCGGTCTTGCCGTCAGCGCGACGACGCTTTCGCTGGCGGTTATCTTCGTGCCGGTCGCGTTCATTCATGGCGTGATGGGCCGCTTCCTTAATTCCTTCGGACTCACGATGGCGTTCTCGATCATGGTGTCGCTGCTGGTAGCGTTTACGCTGACGCCGATGCTCTGCTCGCGCTATCTGAAGGCGACCGGAAAAGGTGGAGCAAAGCACAGCACGAAGGACTGGAAAATATTCCGGCTGATCGAGGACAACTACGATCTCGCGCTGCGCTGGTCGCTCGACCATCGATGGGTGCTCGTAGTCATCTCGATCGCGCTGATGATTTCGATTCCGTTCCTCGGCAAGATGGTCGGCGCTACCTTCATGCCCGACGACGATTCGGGCGAGTTCGCGGTAAACGTGCGCACGCCGCCGGGATATTCGCTGGCGCACACCGATGGAATCGTCGCGCAGATCGAAGATCGCCTGCGGACGATTCCCGAAGTTCGCGATCTGTTCACGACGGTTGGCGCCACCAACGGCGAGGATCGCGTGACCGTCGCGCAAGTCGTCGCGAAACTGTTCCCGCTCGACCAGCGCAAACGCAGCCAGGAAGACATCATGGCGAGCGCGCGCAAGCTGCTCAACGATTTTCCGGCGCTGCGCATCAGCGTCGATCCGATCAAGCCGTGGGAGCAGGGCGGCTATCGCGAGGTCGCGGTCGAGTATGACATGCGGGGCCCCGACCTCGAGACGCTGAAGACCTACGCCAGCACGCTGATGGCGCGGCTGCGCAAAATCCCGGGCATCGTCGATCTCGATTCGAGCTACGAAGGCGGCCTGCCCGAGTTGCAGGTGAATATCGATCGCACCAAGTCGGCGGACCTCGGCGTTTCCGTCGATGACATCGCGCTGACGA
This sequence comes from Candidatus Binatus sp., assembly GCF_030646925.1. Taxonomy (NCBI): domain Bacteria; phylum Candidatus Binatota; class Binatia (SeqCode); order Binatales (SeqCode); family Binataceae (SeqCode); genus Binatus (SeqCode); species Binatus sp. (SeqCode). The sequence goes on from NZ_JAUSKL010000062.1 coordinate 27,051, forward strand.
TGCGCACGATGGTGCAGGGCGACGTGATCACGCGTTTCCGCGAAGGCCAGGATACTTACGACGTGCGGCTGCAACTGGCGGAGAAAGATCGCAACAATCCGGTGGTGGTCGCGGGGCTGACAATTCCCTCGTCGAAGGTCGGGCAGGTGCGGCTCGACAACGTCGCGACGCTCACGCATGGCACCGGGCCGGTGCAAATCGATCGGCAGGATCGGCAGCGCAACATCTCGATTGTGTTCAACTTGGCGCCCGGGTTCGCGATGAACAAGGTGATGGACACGGTGACGCGCGAGGTCGAGTCGATGCATCTGCCGGCCGGTTACATCGCAGCGTTTGGCGGCCAGAGCAAGATTTACGGCGAGATGGTGACCGGCTTCGTGGTCGCGTTTCTGCTCTCGATCATATTTATGTACATGGTGCTGGCTGCGCAGTTCGAGAGTTTTGTGCATCCGATTACGATCATGTTATCGCTGCCGCTGGCGGTTCCATTTGCGCTGATCTCGCTGCTCGTTTTCCGCGAGCATCTGATGCTGTTCTCGACGCTCGGCATCCTGTTGCTGTTCGGAATCGTGAAAAAGAATTCGATTCTCCAACTCGATCAGACGCTCAACCTGCTGCGCTCGGGGATGCCGCGGCGCCAGGCGATCCTCACTGCGAATCGCGATCGGCTGCGCCCGATCCTGATGACGACGGCGGCGCTGGTCGCGGGCATGATTCCGGTCGCACTCGGCCAGGGCGCGGGTGACAGCTCGATTCGCGCGATCGCGCTGGTCGTGATCGGCGGGCAGACGCTGTGTCTTTTGATCACGCTGCTGATCACACCGGTCGCGTTCTCGCTGTTCGACGATATGGAGCACTGGTTCCGCGCATGGCGCAAACCGGCGGCGGCGCGGCTCAAGCTGGTCGAACCGGCGTACGATCTCGAGCCCGAGCGCTCCGCGATCGATTAGCCGAACAAGCTTAACCACCAAGACACCAAGGCACTAAGGAAAAATCTTTCCTTGGTCTCTTTGTGCCTTGGTGGTGCCTTTCCGTTCCTGATAGCGTCCTTCGATGCGGAGGGAATCGATGGGACAAATCGCGATCGTTCTGGTACTCGGATTGGCGGCCGGCATCCTGGGCGGCTTCGTCGGGGTCGGCGGAGGCGTGCTGATCGTGCCGGTGCTGGTGCTGATGCTCGGCTTCGATCAGCATCTCGCGGTCGGGACGTCGCTCGGCGCCTTGCTGCCGCCAGTCGGAATTCTCGGCGCGTACGAGTACTACAAGCACGGCCATTTGAACATCACGTATGCGCTGCTGCTCGGACTCGGCCTGTTGATTGGCGGATATATCGGCGCGGTTTACGCAGTGCGGATGTCTGGCGCGACACTCAGAAAAGTCTTCGCGGTTTTTCTGCTGATCACTTCGCTCAGAATGCTCTGGAAATAGCCGACAGCGCGATGCGCGACCCAATCGAACTTGCAGAGCCCCGTCGCGCTTACTAGCATCCGCACGTGGATCAGCGACTCGATCAGCGTCTCAATGACGCGCTCAATCTGCTGCTCGAAGCCGAGCGGGCGGGCGTGATTGCGCTCGACAAGTTGATCGCGGAAGTCGAGCAGGACGAGTTGCGGAATTTTCTCCGCGGCTCGCGCGACATGGAACAGCGCAACGCCGAAGAACTCGAGGCGTTGATTCGCGACAATGGTGGAGCGCCTTCGAGCAAGACCGGTCCGTTCGCGGACAAAGTCGCGGCACTCGGCACGATTCGCGAGCGGCTCGCGCTGATGTCGCACGGACAGGAGTGGGCGGCGCGCAAGACCGAAGTGGCGTTGGCGCTCGCTCCGGAGAGCGGCGCGATTCACGACTATCTCACCGCGATGGCGAATCGGCATCGCGCGGAAGTCGAATGGGGCCGCGCCGAAGTGATCAGATTGATGAACGCGAGCTGAATCGTTACGCGCTCATGTTCGTTAAGGGCGCGGTCGGCTGCAATCCCGCCTGCGCCGCGGCGTCGAGTCGCTCCGTCGCCTGAAAGCCCGCGAGATCCTGATACAGCCGGAGCCCCGCTGCGACAAAGAATGCCGCGGTGGCAAAGCTTACTCCGATCGCGGCGAGATCCACGACGAAGATCGTCGTTCCAATCGATCCCGTGACGACGCCGACCGGTCCGAACAGCAGGCTCACGATCACGAATGCGCCGGCGGCCCACGAGTTGTAGCCGGACCAGACCGCGAGGAAGACCGCGATACGGATTGCCGCCTTGAAAAATCGCTTGCGCATCAGATCGCGCGAATAGAGCAGCGCGTGGAAGCTATGCTTGTCGTCGAAGATCAAGGCGTATTGAGCGAAATACAGCCACACGTACACCAGTCCGCCGACGATCATCATCGCGAAGAGGATGATGTAGAGCGCGACGTTCATCGAGTCGGCGACGTAACCGGCAGCGGCCTGGAACAGCAGAATCGCTGCGACCGGCGCTAGTAATTGAAGGAACGTCACCCAGATGAATCCGGGCGCGAGCCGGATCGCTCTTTTGTAAATTTCGAGCGCTTCAGCCAGCACGCCCGGCGCGCGCATCCCGGACTGGACGCGATAGAGCGTGCAGAGCGTCAGCAGCGTCGCGATCAGAGTGAGCAATCCAAAGATTATATGCAGCGTCGTCGTAAACCACGGCGAGAATGGCTGCGGCTCGCGGAGCGGCGGCGCCGGCGGCTTCGACGGCTTTTCGCTGGGCGGTGTCGGCTCCGGCGTCGCGGCGATCTGCGAGTAGCTTATCGTGTGCGAGTGATAGCTAATGTTCTGCGTTCCGGGCGCGAATGTATTTGCGAGGCGCGACTGTAGATTCAGCGCGTCGGGCAGCAGGCATAGCGCGGCGGCAAATGTCAGCGGCGCCAACACCACAGCCAGCGCCGTCCAGTTGCCGCGCAAATCGTTCACTGCGTTGGCGAGATAAATGAAACTGCTTTTGAGGCGCAACTGATTCACGGCGCGTAAGAGGTTGGCATCATGGCTATCGCGAGACAAGAGCGGCGGAGCGCCGGTTACCGCGCACCCCTGCGATGGTATAATTTTCGGGCAAACGATTCAGTTGGAGAACGCAATCATGGCCGATGACGAGCGCGCATCGAAAATCGAACATGAAAACAGGATGCTTCGCCGGCTCCGATTTTTGGTCGAGCTGACGTTCGCGACGATTGCGCAGGACGCCGACCTGACGCTCGAAGACGCGTGGGAGCATGTCACCGCGCTCAAGGGCGCAGCGGTCGCGATGTTTCCCGGTAAGGAAGATACGTTCGACCTGCTTTACCTGCCACGGTTTTCGCGGCTGCTCGCGGAGCGCTTCGGCGCCAACTGAGTGCGACGCGGCAAACCTGGATGACGACGCTCGGCGGCATCATTGCGCTGCCAGACGGTTCGACGGTGAAGGGCAACGTCTCGTTCACCGATCGAATCGCGCGCATCGAGGAATCGTCGAGCGCCGGCCACGACTGCATCCTGCCGGGCCTGATCGACCTGCAGGTCAATGGCTCGGACGGTTTCGACGTGATGAGGGCGACGCCCGAGTCGTTGCTCGAGTTGGGGCGATTGCTCGCGCGCGAGGGCACCACTGCATGGTTGCCGACGGCGGTCACCGCGCCAATCGAGCAAATTGCACGCAGTCACGACGCGATCGCCGAGGCAACTGAGTTGTCGCGCGCATCGGGCAGTCAGTCCGCGGCGATCCTCGGCATGCATCTCGAAGGCCCGTTCATTTCGCCGCTTCGTCTCGGTGCGCATCCGAAGCTGAATCTCGAGCCGCGCGGCGATTCGTTCGAGAGCGTGCTAGCGATGCAATCGCTCAAGCTCATCACGCTCGCGCCAGAAATTCCCGGCGCACTCGACGCGATCGGCCGCCTGGTCGCGCGCGGCGTGATCGTTTCGATCGGGCATACCAACGCAACGCTCGAGGAAGCGAACGCGGGCATCGCGGCGGGCGCGCGGATGTTTACGCATCTGTACAATGCGATGCGCCCGCTGAATCATCGCGACCCCGGCGTGATCGCGAGCGCTCTCGCACCGTCGCCCGCATTTGCGGCGCTGATCCCCGACGGCGTGCATGTGCATCCTGAGATGCTGCGACTCGCGTGGCGTGCGCGCGGAAAAAGCGGGATGCTGATCGTCACCGACAAAGTCCTGCTGGCGAATGCCGTCGCGAATCCCGGCGGCAGTGTCGGGCGCGGCCGAGCGAGCATCCGCGACGGCGCCGTGCGCCTCGCCGACGGCACTCTAGCGGGGAGTATCATCTCGATGCTCGATGGAGTGCGACTCATGATCGACAAGGTCGGCGTCACGATCGGCGATGCGGCGATGCTTGCCGCGACCAATCCCGCAAATCTGCTCGGCGCGATCGATCGGGGGCGCATTCAGCTCGACGCGCGCGCCGATTTGATCGTGCTCAGCCGCGCGTTAGAGTTGAAAGCCGTATTCCTTGGCGGGCGCGAACTCGCCTGAAGCACCCGAGGATTGCGCGAAAATTCGGAGCTCATCGATGCCGCTGAACAAAGACTGCGCTGGCCGCGAATATCCGCCGATCACCACCGAAGTCACGCTCGAGGCGATGCAGAATTATGCGCGCGCTTACAACGACGACAATCCCGCGTACTTCGATGCGAGCCGGGCGGTCGGAATCGTCGCGCCGCCGATGTTCGGCGTCGTCGTGACGTGGAACGCGGTAATGGGCGCCACGATGGATCCGAACGTCGGAGCCGATTTGCTGCGCTCGGTGCATGGCGAGCAGGACATGGAATTCCTGCGACCGATTCGGCCCGGCGACGTAATCATTGCGGCCGCAAAAATTGCCTCGATCGAAACCAAGGTCACTGGCGAAACGATGACGGTCGAAGTGAACGCGCGCGATCGCGACGGCAAGCCGGTGCAGAAAACGCTGTTCAGCATTTTCGTTCGCGGGCGCAGAAATCGCGACGTCGCGGCGGCGGAACCGCGCATCGTCGAACCTGATCGCGGCGCGCCGCTGTACACGGTCGCGCAGACGATCGACAAGGACCAGACGTTTCGCTACGCGGCGGCGTCTGGCGATCGCAATCCGATTCACGTCGATGAAACGGTCGCGAAGATGGCGGGCCTGCCCGGCATCATCGTCCACGGCTTGTGCACGATGGCCTTCACGTCGAAGGTCATCATCGACAACTGTTGCGCTGGCGATCCGACGCGTCTCAAGCGGCTGCGCGTACGTTTTTCGCGGCCGGTCCTCCCCGGCCAAACGATCACGACGAAAGTCTGGAGCGACGGCGAAAGAGACGGACGGCTAGTTTTCGCATACGAGACGTTCAACGCCGAGGGACCAGCCGTGATCAAATCCGGGCTCGCGGAAGTCACGCCCTGACGCACGATCTTCGGATCGCGTGAGAACGTGAAAATCACGATCGGCCTCTCGCTGTCGCTGACGGGCGAATACGCGCCGCTCGCGCGTCAAGCTGAGACTGCGCTGCGCCTGTTCGTCGCGGATATCAACGCGGGCGATGCGATCCGTCTCGGCGGCGAGCGCTGCGAATTCGTGCTCGAATGCCACGATGATGCGAGCAACTCGTCGCGATGCGCCGGCATCTATCGCGCACTCTGCGCCGATTCGCGCATCGGCATAATCTTCGGCCCCTACTCGAATCGCCTCGCTCGGATCGCCGCTCCGGTCGCCGCCGAGACGCGCCGCATTTTCATAAATCACGGTGGCGCGGGCGATGAACTGTACGAACGCGGCAATCGAATGATCGTCGGCGTGCTGAGTCCCGCGAGCGATTACATGCGCGGCTTCATCCGCCTGCTGAGCACGCTGAAGCTGTGGCGCAAGCGCCTCGCGATCATCGCGTCGCCGACCTCATTCGCGCGCGCAGTCGCGGCGGGAATCGAAAAGGCTGCCGCGGAACGCGCCGCGCGCCTTCGCGGCCTGCGCATTCGGGTGAAGTGGAACGGCGCGTTCGATCCCGACGCCTCGCCGACGAAACTTTTCCCCGCGCTGCGGCGCAATCGCGTCAACGCGCTAGTCAGCGCCGGCAGCTATGAACACGACGTTGCGGTGATGGGCGCGGTGGCGGAGTCGCCGCTCGATATTCCTGTGCTCGGATGCGTCGCGGCGGGCGTGCGGCGCTTCGGCGCCGACTTGGGCGAGCACGCGGAAGGAATCGTCGGACCGTCGCAGTGGGAGGAAATTGCGACAATCGATCCTGAGATTGGGCCGTCGCCCGCGGAGTTCGCGCGACGAATGAACGCCGCTGGCGTTGACGCTCCCGACTATCCGAGTGCACAGGCGTACGCCGCCGGGTTGCTCACCGCTGCCGCCATCAATGAGGCCGGCAGTCTCGACACCGAAAAAATTCGAGCAGCGTTTTCCGATCTGCGCACCACGACGCTGTTCGGCGGCTTCTCGATCGATCGCGTAACCGGCCGCCAGCTTGGTCACGCGATGCTGCTCGTGCAGTGGCACGCCGGGCGCAAGGTGATTATCCAACCCGAGGCGCACACCGACGTCGGTTCGCTCGATTTTCCATCCGGATGGCGACTGCTGCTTGCGGGCCTTGACGCGCTCAAGTTAAGTCGTCGTGACGATCGTCCCGAGGAATACGACGACGCGAACGACGAAACGAAGGAAAAAAATGAGCGCAGTCAGGATTAGCCTCGAGGGCGGCAAGTTGCTGGCGATCGGCCTGATGTCGGGCACGTCGCACGACGGCGTGAGCGCGGCGATGGTCGAGATCGACGAGGGCGCGCGGCCACCCGCTAAAGTCGTGGCGTTCCAGACTTTTCCCTATTCATCGCGGATGCGCGGCGAACTGCTCGAAGCGTCGGCGGGAACCGGCGTCGGCAGCGCCGCAATCTCGACGCTCAACGTTGCGCTGGGACGCACACTCGGCGCGGCCGCGATCGCGATCGCAAAAGAGGCAGGCGTCGAGATGTCGGAGGTCGCGTTCATCGGCTCGCACGGTCACACGTTTTTTCACCGGCCGCCGCGCAGTGCGCGACGCGGCCAGCCTGCTTCGACGTTGCAACTCGGCGAGTCGTCGGAGATCGCGGCAATCACGGGCGTGCCGGTCGTCGCAGATTTTCGCCCGATGGATATCGCGCTCGGCGGCGAGGGCGCGCCGCTCGCGCCGCTGGCTCATCAATGGATGTTCGCCGATCGCAAGCTCGGACGCATCGTGCAGAACATCGGCGGCATCGGCAACGCGACCTACATCCCGCCGGGCGCGCGCCTCGGCAATCCGGATTTGATCGCGTTCGACACCGGACCTGGAATGGGGATGCTCGACGCGCTCACGTCGCGAATCTCCGCCGGGCGGATGCGGATGGATCGCGACGGGCGGATCGCTGCGCGGGGCCACGTCAACGATCATCTGTTGGCAGAATTGATGCGAAATCCGTACTTCAAACGTCGCCCGCCGAAATCCACCGGCCGCGAGGAATTCGGTCCTCCGTTGCTCGATCAGATCGTCATCAAAGCGCGGCGCCGGCAAATCGTCGATTTCGATCTGGTCGCCACGATCACTGCGTTAACCGCGCGATCGATTGGCGACGCGGCGCGCGATTTCATCCTGCCGCGAGGCCGCCTCGATCAATTGATCGCGACCGGCGGCGGTGCTCGCAATCCCACGCTGATGCGGATGCTGGCCGCGGAACTTCCGGAGGTTGAAGTTTTGACGGCGGACAAAGTGGGCGTCGATGGCGATTCGCTGGAAGCGGTGGCGTTCGCGATTCTCGGCTACCAGATGTTGCGCGGACGCCAGGGCAACCTCCCCACCGTGACCGGCGCGCGCGCGCCCGCGATCCTGGGCAAACTCACGCTCCCGCCAACTCCGATCTCGGAATCCTGAGAGTTGTGAATTTCAGTCGCGTGAGAGATTGGGAATTTTCGTTGCTGAACGATTTTGCCTGATGCGAGATACGCACGGATCGGGATCAATGAGGCCACCTGATCCGCCAAATCGGTCCACCGCGACGGTTGATTTCAAAGATCCTGGGCGCGCCGAGCGACGGGATCACCGCGCCCCGGTCGCGGTCTGCGGACAACTTACGCGCGCTCGCGAATCGCTCAGGTCCGCAACACGGTCGGCTGCAATGCTACTGAACGTTCCCGCGGTCTTACCAAGGTCGCGGCGCTTTATTCCTTGAGACGGTCGGATAGACGACTCGTCCTTGCCGTCGGTCCCCGTAGGGCGTCAGCCGCCACGTATTCTATTTATTTGACTAGTCTCTGTCATTCTTTCATATTTAACTTGACTTTGATTAACTATGATACTAGATAATTCTTTATAGGCGACCGCCGGTCGCAGTTGCCCGGGGAATCAGGATGCCGCGTTATTCCTCAAATTCCGCGTCTTTTCGAGGCGTCGCCAAACCGAATGGAAGAACCACAATGGGAACACTAAACAGTTCGCCACGCACCCTGCGCAAGGATGACCAAGTCCCGTGCCGGCCCGACGATCCGTGCGCGCGATGCTCGATGATGAAGGTGATTCAGCACCGATTTGCTGAATTTCGGCGCGTGTTCGGCAGGGATCCGGAACCCTTCGAACCCTTGTTTTTCTTCGAAAATCTGCCGACACCTGTCCTGGCTGACGAGACTCACATGATGCAGCAGTTGTTCGAAGCTGCCCGGTACGCGGCGGTGGATTTCGATCGGCTGCTGGACTTCCTGCACCGTCGAACCGGGATCTGATGGCGCCACTCCACACGAAACTTCGCCCAGGTCTCCACGCCGGAGAATTGCGCGCAGGCATCGCCCTCGATTTTGCATTCGCCGATGACCGCTTCTTTCGAACCGCACAACTGAGATTTCCGGGAGTCCCAGGAGAGTGAGCTCAAGATCCGACGTCGCAATAATAGGCGCAGGCCCGTACGGCTTGTCGGCCGCGGCGCATCTCCGTGCAGCCGGTGTCGAGGCGCGGGTCTTCGGCCGCACGATGGACTTCTGGGAAGGGCACATGCCGGCCGGGATGCGACTGCGCTCCTCCTGGGACGCGAGTCACATCTCCGATCCGCAACGCCGCCTGACACTCGAAAACTATCAGTGCGCCAATCGGGTCAAGCTCGATACTCCGCTGCCGCTTAGCGGATTTATCGATTATGGCCGCTGGTTTCAGCGCGAGGCCGCGCCCGACGCCGATCCGCGGCGAGTGCATCTCGTCGAGCGCGACGCCAATTGCTTTCGTCTGCGACTCGAGGATGGCGAACTGATCGAAGCAAGGCGAGTGGTGATCGCGACCGGAATCCTGCCGTTCGCGTATCGCCCGCCGGAGTTCGACGAAATCCCCTGCACGCTCGCGTCCCATTCCTGCAACCATCGCGATCTCGCCGCCTTCGCCGGAAGGAAAGTGACCGTAGTCGGCGGCGGGCAAAGCGCGCTCGAGTCGGCCGCCCTGCTGGCCGAAGCCGGCGCCCAGGTCGCGGTCGTAACGCGCGCTCCTGGCGTGCGATGGCTCACGCGCAGCGGCCGCCTTCATCGACTGCCGGCGCGGGTTCGCCGCCTGCTCTACCATCCGACCGACGTCGGCCCGGCGCTCCTGAGTCAACTGGTGGCTCGCCCCACGCTCTTCAGGCTCCTGCCGCGCGATCTTCAGGAGCATATCGCATGGCGATCGATCCGCCCCGCGGCATCGTCGTGGCTGATGCCGCGCGTCACGATGGTTCGATTCACTTACGGCCGCAGAATAACCAACGTGATCCGGGTTCGCGATCGGCTTCGCCTTCATCTCGACGACGGAAGCTCGCGCGAGACTGAGCACGTGATTCTCGCGACCGGCTATCGCGTGGACATCAGGCGCTACTGCTTTCTGGCGCCGGAACTGCTCTCGGCCATGAGGGTCGTGGACGGTTATCCGGAACTGAAGACGGGCCTCGAGTCGTCGGTTGCGGGTCTTCACTTCCTCGGTGCGCCAGCGGCGCGCAGCTTCGGTCCGCTGGTGCGCTTCGTCTCCGGCGCCCACTTCGCATCTTCCGCCCTGACCGCACGAATAACCAATCGGCGCGCCCCGGAATCGGTACCCTGATGGAAACACCTGACGGCGGCATCGATCCGGCCGCACCGACGCGGCAGCGCGGCGCGATAGTAATCGGCGGCGACTATCGCGGCTTGGGCGTGGTGCGGAGTCTCGGCCGGCGCGGAATCCCGCTGTGCGTGGTCACCGACGAGTACCGTCTCGCGGGACTTTCGCGTTACGTCGATCGCCGTCTCAAGTGGCCCGCAAACGAGTCTGATCAACTTAAATTTCTGCTCGACCTCGCCGCGCATCGCGGGCTCGCCGGATGGGTACTGTTCCCCACTGGCGACGAGACCGCGTCGCTGATTGCGCGAAACCATGCCTGCCTGGCGAGCCGTTTCACCCTCACCACTCCGCCGTGGGAGACGCTGCGATGGGCCTACAACAAGCAGTTGACTTACCGCCTCGCGCGCCAACTCGGCATCCCGAGCCCCCTTACCTGCTACCCGAAGAATCGCGAGGAGCTCGTGCGGCTTGAATGCTCCTTCCCGATCATCCTGAAACCCGCCCACAAGCGGAACCCGAGCCGCTTCACCCGCGACAAAGCCTGGCTCGCCGCCGATCGCGACCATATGCTCGCCCTTTACGACGAGGCCTGCACCATGATCGAGCGGGGCGCGATCATGCTCCAGGAATTGATCCCGGGCGCGGGCGCCTCGCAGTTCTCATTCGCCGCGCTATGCGCCGAGGGTAAGCCGCTGGCGTCGCTCGTCGCCATCCGGCAGCGCCAGCATCCGCTCGATTTCGGTCACTCCAGCTCGTACGTCGAGTCGATCGAGCAGCCCGAGGTCGAACGGCTCGGCCGCAGCGTCCTTGGTGCAATCCGGTTCAACGGCCTGGCGGAGGTCGAGTTCAAACGCGACCCGCGCGACGGCATCTTCAAGCTGCTGGACATCAACCCGCGCGTGTGGGGATGGCATACCCTGGGGGCGCGGGCCGGCGTCGATTTCTCTTACCTGGCGTGGCAGCTCGCCAACGGTGTCACGCTCAACGAGGCGCGGGGACGCGCGGGCGTGCGCTGGATGCGCGCGATCACCGACGTCGCAGCCGCGGTGGAACAGTTTCGCGCCGGCCACTTATCGCTGCGGGGCTACCTGCGCTCGCTGCGCGGCCCGCTCGAGTTCGCGATCTGGGCGCCAGACGATCCGCTCCCATCGCTGTGCGAAATTCCGTCGCTGATGCGCACGAACTTCAGCATCCGCCGCACCCTCGCTCGCCCTGATTCCGCGGCAGTCCGCCCGCGGGGAACTGACCCTCAGGTTTTGCCAAGGGGGGCAGATTTAATCGATGACGCGAGCGGCCTTCATTCAGATTCGCCGGTCGCGTGACGGAACGCGGCGGCGGCGCAAGAATTCTTCGATATCGTCGCTGCGAAAACGCATCATGCGGCCAATCTGATGGTATCGCAGTTGGCCGGTCTTGATGATCCGATAAAGAGTTCGCTCGTTGATTTGCAAGAGGCCCGATAGCTGAGCCACGGTGTAAAACTCGCGACGAGCCTCGAGCGATCCCGATAGTCTGCTTACCTTGCTGTCGAACTTGTCTTCCCGCCGCATTTTTCCTGCCTTTCGCCGACTGTTCTTACCGTCGGTGGCCGAAGCCGGAAGAACGACGATGTATGTTTCCAATCTTTCTCGACGCGCTCGGGAAGAACAGCGCATCGTGGAACGATTCAGCAGCGCGTCATCCAGTCGTTCGACTTTTCACTGGTGTCGTTACTTCAAACACTTTGAACTGGTCACGCCGCGCCGCGACGCTATACACACAAGGGAGACTTCGCGCCACTTGAGACGAAACCATAAACCGTTAGTGAATCAAGAATCAACGATCACGGTCGCGTTTATGCCGAGGAACACCGGACGTCTAAAGGGACGACACTGCCGGATAGCATCACATGGTTCCATGCGCCGTGCTTGAAGATGCGGGGACTGGTCGCAACCGCGAAAGATCGCATCGTTCGACGCGATCGATCGTCGCAGGCTGAAACCGCGTCGAAGACTAACGCCAGACCGAATCCAGCATCAGGAGGCGGCGAACTTGCTGGCGGCGTATGAAGTTGATCAATTTCGCGTCATTGACGTTCGGACGCCCTCTAAGCCGGCTGTCGAAATATCCCGCAGCCATGCATATCGCGGAGACGGGTCGCGTAACCGCCATCCGCGCCGCTCGCGCGACAAGGAAGAATGGCGAATAGCCGACGTAGTAAGCCGTCTGGCCCTTGCCGAAGTGTCCGCGCCACGCGCCTGCCGCCGCGCCCTGGGGACGATGATGGTAGGCGCGGATGTGGCGAAAGCTTTGCGTCTTGAATCCGTTCATCAACGCGCGCATCTCGTCGATCGTGTCCCAGCCGGCGCAGCTTTCGAGCGGCTGAATCACCGAGAAGCATCTGGCGGAGTACATCTTGGTGGCGCCGCGGGTATGAAACGAATGGATGCCGCGCGCTTCATGCCAGCGATCATTAAATCGCTCGTAAAGGGTCGCGCCGGCGATTCCAAGCCGCGGGTTCGCGGCGAATTCGTTGAGCATCAACTGCACGAAGTCGGGCGCGAAACTCAAGTCCGCGTCGAGCCGGAAGATGAAATCAACGTCCTGCCAGGCCGCGCGCGGAAGGAATTGCATGATCACCGATTCGCCGCCCGCTTCGCGCGGACGATTGCGCGCGAGATGCACCGGCTCGATCCAGTCGTGCCGCCGCGCCGCCTCGTCGAGGATCCGCGCAGTGGCGTCGGCCGAACCATCGTCGATCACGATCCAGCGCTGCGGCCGCCGCACCTGACCCGCCATGCTCTCAATCAGCCCGGGCAGGAATCGCTCCTCGTCGCGGGCCGGAGTTATCGCGATATATCTGTCCATTTGAGCACCAAAAATCGATCCTGTTGGCGTCGGCGTCAGTTGGCGCGACGCTTTAGCCGGTAGACGTAGGGCAATCGGATCCACGCGGTCGTCAGATCGGTGTAGCGGACCGCGGCCCGGAGCCGCTTCCCGAAGTATCTCAGGGTATCGCCGCTCAGCAGATACTTGAGCCGGCCATACGCCTGCGCGTTGTTCAGTGCGAACAGCGCCCGATGGATTCGCCAGTTCGCCCGGTTGCGCACCACCGTATGCTGCGCCGAACTGGATAGCGTCTGCAGTCCGTACGGCTTGAAGAAACAAAGATGCAGCGGTTGCGAACTCATTATCAGGTCGGGCGGCCGCGAGGATTCGACCTCGCTGAACGAATCGGCCGGAATCGAAAACGCCACGGTCTTGTTCAGATCGGGCAACTTCACCACCACCGCGCGCAGCATCCTGAGCAGCGGACTGGGATACTTCTCATGCAGATGCCGCACCATCAGATGGAATGCTTCCTTGATCGGCGGCAACGGCATCGCCGCGGGGGTGTCGTAGGGAAGTTGGTCGATCGTCTCGTAAGCCGCGTCGTATTTTGCGAGCGCCGCCGCCGAATCGCATCGCGCCGATGAATCATAGGTGTCGCCGGGGAACAGGATCGCCACCCCGAGCGCGCGCTTCTGCGCGTAGTCCCAGACGTCGCGCGGATGATTGGCAAAGGTGTTCATGTAGCGATTGTCCGCCAGTGAAAAACGCATCAAGCTCGCGAACGGGATGGTGACTTTCGCCCCCAGCGCCTGGTGATTGCGGAAGATCTTCTCCAGCACCGCCACCGCGCCGCGCCGCAAATGGGATTCGCGCGGCTGGAAGCCGTTATAGACCGCGAGCGAGAACTGGCTGAGCACCGTATCCACCCGCCCGAGGTCCGATCTCACCCGGCGGCAATCGGTCGCGTTGAGGCGCGAGTCATTGATGTTGAATAGAGTCCCTTCCGGCTCGATCACGCCGAGGCATGAATCAAGTGTGCCTGCGCTGTAGCAGTACACTGCGCTCCGCCCGCCGAGCGCGATCTGTTGCCGATGGCGCAGCACCTGGAAGTTCTGGTATCCGCACTCCTTCAGCACGTGGAACAAGCGCTCCGCGTGATTGTCCTGGAACAGGATGGTGACGCGCCGCTTGAATTCAGCCGGCAACGAATTCAGGCTCGGGACGTGAAAATGATCCGGATGAATATGCGAGATCCACAGATAGTCGATTCCGCCGAGCTTTGAGCGGTCAAACGCGGGCGGCGGGAACAGCGACCACGATTCATTGAATACCTTCCCCGTAAGCCATGGGTCGGTCCACACTCGCATCCCGTGCGTTTCGATTACGACCGAAGCATGTGAAACCAGGGTGACTTTCACGGGTTAACCCGCTTCTCTACTGAGTGCGATCTTTAGCATCCGCCGCTTTTATCCCTCGGCGTTGGCTGCCCGACGATTGTTTTGCATTTTTTTTTGGCCGCGACACGACCCATCTAGCATGCATGAATTGATTTATTACTACTTAATTTGCAGCCTAACTGACCTAGCAAGCCAGAGCAAGAAAAATTAGCTCCAGCCTGATTACAATGGCTAAAACATAAGAAAGGATAGTTCCAGTTCACGGGCGAGATCGTCAGTTTTGCCGCTCGACGGGTAGACACAAGCCGCTCTGGCGATTTCAGTCGGTGGGGAGTGACAGGGATATACCGGCATATCCTTCGATGGATACCGATAGACCCTGATAGTCTTGCAGCTCTAAAGAATGTTATAGATGAATTAGGGCTTGAAAAGACCATCTCGATCCGTTACTCCTTTCACCGTCGCCTGGTATAGAACGTCTGCCTGTCGCCTTCTCCGGTTGGCACCCTCTGACCGATTTCCGATGGCTGACTGTGTCGTTCTGGGCTCGCTAATCTGATTCGGTTTGCCTGGCTGCGTAGGAGACTCCTGCGGGGCAGGTGGAGGAGTTATGCAAACAGCAAAGATGTTGCGAAGGTGCAGAGTCTCGCTGCTGGTTGCCCTGAGCTTTTCGATAGCCGCCTTTGGCGCGGTGCCGGCTGCTGCCGATTGGTGCAGTTCGGGCCCCGACCCCGACCGTGACAACGACGCCGACGCCGGCCGCAACTCCGGTCCCGGCGCAGGCATTCTACGTCTCACCCACCGGCAGCGACGCCAATTCGGGCTATTCGCGCACCGCGCCTGTGCGAGACCTCCATATCAACATCAACCGATCGCCTTCTCGCAGAGCGCTTGCGCGATTGTAAATGTTACATCCCATAGAGCAACGGCCGGAATTCAGATGCCAAGATTTGACAATGATTGACGACCAAAAGTCATTTAAGGTCATATTTAGTCATGATGAGCGCTATGTAATATATTCAAATCGCTTTAGCACACCATCGCGACAAAACTGTTTGCTACTAAAACAAACTTTTTATAATCACATGCAGAGAGTTCAGGTCTTTGCGGATTGCAAGTTAGCTGATCTGAGTGTCGGGCCTGGGCGAGGCGGTCACTTAACTCGCAAACCTTTGAGTTGAACAACTCAAAGCCATCGAGGAGGCATATCTTAGTGGTTTCGAACAAAGCATGGTTTATTTCTGCAATCATGGCGTTGGTTCTTGTCCGTGGAGGCACCTCGTTCGCGCTGGTGTCGATCAACTCGCCATCCAGTGGCGCCACAGTGAGCGGCGTGGTGACGGTCAAAGCCCAGGTGGATCAGGCCTGGTGGTCCAAACTCTGGGTCGATTCAAGCGGGGTCGCCACGGCGCCAGTCGGCAATGTCACATTTACTTGGGATACCACCAAAATTGCGGACGGCACTCATACGATGACGGTCAAAAGCTATGCCAAGAATAGTTCCACTCCTAACGCGTCATCGTCGATTACCGTCACTGTCAAGAACCAGTCACCGATTGTGAGCGGAGACTATTTCACTACCTTGCGCGAAGGCGACCCGTTGCCCAGCGGGGCATGGTGCGCCTCACACATTCCCTGGGAACCTGAGGTGGTGTCGCAGAACGCAGGGGCGAATAGTACCATGCCGACCGCGAGCCAGCTCGCCGCCTACGCGGCCAACGGTTATACCGCCAACTACTATAATGGCAAGTGGGCATATGCCCGAGTGGATGGAAACTATACGGGCACCACGGACATGATAATACGGTGGGCCGCCTGCAAGTGGGGAATCGATGAAGACATAGTGCGGACACAGTCGTCGGCAGAGCACTGGAACTGGCATCAGACCGACAGCGGCGGCGACAAGCGATACTCATATTCGCAATGCGTGAATGGCGACTTTACCAGTCTGTGGAATTTCATGTGTCCCAACTGTTGCTTTCAAACCTGGAGCATCTGGCAGACCAAGGTGTACTACAGCTGGCAGACCTGGCCGATGATACGGGATTCCACGGCGTTCGCGGCGGATTTTCGTTATGCGGACCAGCGTGCATGCATGAACGGCGATCTGGCCGGCTATTTCGACCGCCGTCCGGGTCACAATGGCCACAGCTATGCAACTGACATCGCCAATGGCGATTTGAACACGATTCTTTGGGGCTGTATCGGCATGCATTTTTCCGGCGATTGGTATGATGGAGATTCCAATAGCGGAGCGATTTGGTACATTGCCTCACTAAAGGGCACTCTCGCGGAAAAACCTTGGCACAGGTGGACCCAGGTAAATTGGCCGGATTGAGTGCAAGCTACTTAGCCAGCAATTCTGCCGATTGAACTCTGGGGCCAGTGAAGCGAGTTCAAAGGCCTATCGGTTCCGGCGATGTTCGCGTTGCTCAGTGCGGCATCGCCGGATTTTCACCTGCAATTGGGCTCGCCGTTGATCGATTCGGGGGCGCCGCTCGATTCCGTGACGACTGACTACGACGGAATGACGCGTCCCTACGGCAGGGGCTACGACGTCGGAGCGTTCGAGCGTCATTAGCGGAGGCGACGGCGGCCGAAAATCCGCTCCGCGTCACTTTCCGGTGGGAAATTGCGCGGGGCGGGCAATTTGAATCGTCCAAGGCAGATCCGGATGCCGGCGCTTAACGCAGCATCGCGTCGAATCGAGTCAAATGGCGAGTCCGATTCGTCGATCGGCAATGAAGGGTCGGGGCTGGATTCAGGCTTTCCGCAGACTCGCGGGAACGCGATGCTTCTGTAGGAAGCCCTCGACGTCGTCATGCCGGAAACGCATCATCCGGCCTATCTGATGGTACGGTAGCTGGCCGGTCTTCACCATGCGGTAGATCGTCATCTGGTTGAGCTGCAGGAGGTCCGCGAGCTGACCGACTGTGTAAAACTCGCGCGAGCCGAAAGGACTGATCTCCGCGTCTTCGGAATAATCCGCATGCCGCATCTTTGGCGCCATTGGGCGAAGGTTATGGAAAGTCATGTTTTGCGGGGGCTACCGGAACAGACGATACTCTGCTTGAGCTCGGTGATCAATACTTAGTGCGACGCTTATGTACTATTTTATCCTACTGTTCTGTCGGTTATTCCACGATCGGAGACCCATGCAAGCCGCGAATCCACGTCTGACCAGCGATCTGGGCTTCGACGCGTCACGAGATGCGGCCCGCTACAAGGCGCCGAAGGTCCGCTGGATGGGTGTTGGAGCTGGGCTGATCGATCGCAGGCGGCCGGCGAGGTCGATGCTGACGGCGTCCTCGGCGGAATCGCTTTCGATCGACAACAGGCGATTTTTCTCGCTCAGCGCCCAGATGAGCGCCAGCAACAAGCCCACGCTGTAGCGGCAGTCTCCCGCAGTGCTTTCGACCATGTTCAGCACCAGCACCGGCGCCGCGCCAATCAGGACGGCGTCTCTCAAGACCCGGGGAGCGTGGCGATCGAAGATCGCAAATCGGAGTGCCCGGAGGATGATGAATGCCCACAGCAAGGTCGCCGGAATGCCCACGCCGACCGCTCGCGACAGGTATCCGTTGTGGAGAGAGCTGCGAGGACCCTCGTTCCAGATCTCTTCCCAGAGCGGAAAATAGCGGCTCTGAAAGATCTGGCCTTCGACCTCGTAGCCATAGCCAAGTACGGGGCGCTCCTTGATAGCGTGAATCACGTATCGCCAGATCTCTGTTCGTCCGGTGAGGCTCGCTACGTCACCGCGCATCACATAGTCGCGTCCACCCTCGAGGCGGGGAAGCACGACCGTCGCCGCGATGAAGAGAATCGCCGCCAGCACGACCGCACGCAGTCCCAGTCTGCTGATGCCGAACAGGATCAGGCCGACGCTGAGCGCGATTAGAGGCGAACGGGAATCTGCCATCACGTCGAGGACAATCGCGGCCAGGCTCGCGAGGACGATCAGAAATCGAGTACGCCTCGCGGCGGCCGGCCAGCAGATCACCCCGGCAGCCACCGTGGTGAGTGCAATCTCGCCAATCTGGTTGGGACCGTTGAAGAGGCCGGCGAATCTGAGCATGCCGTTGTCGTCGAGCTTCCAGGTAATGTCGCTCGGGAGGACGATCAACGCCACCGCGGACGCGGCGATAATGATGCTCGAACCGATCCAGAAGATTCCAAACAGTTCGTAGATTTGAGCGTCGTCATCCGTGCTGGCCGTGATAGCCACAATTGTCATCAGCAGCAGCGCCGCACTGATCATCCGGCCGAACGAATAGAAGGGATAGACGGAAAAGCAAACGGTGACCGCGGCCCAAATGAAATACATCGCGTAAAGTCTGAAGCCGCCCTTCTTCAGCAGGCCGGTTTTTGCAGCGGTCGAAACATAGGGCGCGCAGAACAGCGCTAGCATCGAGTAGCGCAGAATCGGGCGCACGGAGTCGTCGATCAGACTGACGGAAGCCATCGCTTCATTCACCAGCAACGGCAGCACCAACCATCGCGTGTGATGACTCGTGAAGTTGATGGCGCCAAGCAGGCCGAATGCGATCGCGACGGCGCCGGCCGCCGCCAGCGTGGACGGCCACCGCAGGCATACGAGCACGAGAAGCGCCGCGACCGCAAAAAATCCCGGGACGACCACGCTTGTGCCGAAAATACCGCCTCGCCGATCAATGTAGGTGCTTAGCATCGGTTCTACACGACTCCCTGAGTTCAAAGGCCTTGGGCCGCGGACGACTTACTATCTCCTGCGCGATCTCTTCCAGCGACGCTGCTCGCAGGCGCTTGGCCGCGGCAAACGAGAGCACGCTATCGCTGTGAGTTCGCGTGCCTTTTCTGAGCGGCGGATAAGGCCATCGACGCATCCCGATCTCGTCGGGATGAACCACGACAATGATCGGCAGGTTCAGAGCGGCGTGGCTGAGCATCAGATCCCGGGAAAGCGACTCGCACGAGTAGCGGCGCAATACCGGAAAAACATTCGCAAACTCTTCTTCCAAAGGAACCGAACGATGCACAAACGAGGGATAGTTACTCCACGAATTGCCGGGCGGGAGCGGACCCGCGACTGTCGCCACGAAGCCGGCTTGTTTAAGAAACGATAGCGCCTCCAGGCCGAAAGCTTCGAACGGGAAAACCATGATGGGCTGGAAGTTGACGTCGAATCGGCGCGATATCCGTCCGACCATGAGGGCGCCCTGGCGCAGATCGTTCTCGAACTTGAGCGGCCCGCTATGATTGACGTGTCGTTTGAATCCGTGCCACACGATGCCGGTGTTGAACCGCTTCAGCATTTCGACGAAGCTCCGCGCCGGATAGAGCTGGTCGGGCGTCCACGCGAAGTCAACGTGCGCGCGATGGAATCGCGACTCGACATGCTCCAGCCATCGGCGAAGGTTACCTGAGTTGAGCAGATCAAAATTGGCGGGGCGGTCGTCCATGGTCAGGTTGAACGCCGGCCGCGCCGAGGGGCTGACGCCGGCGGCTATCCTGATGCTTGCTAGAGGGCCTAGCTCGCGATAGCGCTTGGCAGGGTTTGCCAGGCGGTAGAGAATCGGCGTATCCGGCGAGCCAGCCGGCGCATCCGCCAGCAAGTCGCAGATCACGTATCCCGCACCGCACCTGATCGCGAACAGGAAAGGCGCGCATTCACCGCTTTCGA
This sequence comes from Candidatus Binatus sp., assembly GCF_030646925.1. Classification (NCBI taxonomy): domain Bacteria; phylum Candidatus Binatota; class Binatia (SeqCode); order Binatales (SeqCode); family Binataceae (SeqCode); genus Binatus (SeqCode); species Binatus sp. (SeqCode). The sequence goes on from NZ_JAUSKL010000062.1 coordinate 46,934, forward strand.
ACTGCGCACTCGCGAGCACCTGCCACTGGTCGGGGATGCCGCGCGCGGACGGCAGCAGGAATTCGCCACCGGAGTTCTCGCCGTGCAGAACCTCGGGCATTGGCCATCGAGCCTCGATTCGATAGGCCGTCGCCCTGCGATCCTTCACATAGAGGAAGGTCGCATCGATTAGCGGCGACAAGGTGCACTGCTGCGTTCCGTCGAAGCCGCCGCGAATATAGACAACCGCTCCCGCCTTGGCCGTTTCGCGCAATCGCACGAGCTGATCGGGGCCTAGGTAGCGCAAGGTTCGGTAGCTTAGCGCCAGCATCGCTTTGCCAGGTTTCGGGCCGGCGAACTCGAGCTGCTCGTCCGGGTCGCATCGTATGCAATCGAACCCGAACAGATATGCGTACTGCGTCGCCATCGTGGGCAACTTGCTATCGCTGGAATCGCGAACCAGCCAGCAGGACCTGCTCATACCGTTGTCCGGATCCTACTCCGCTCGCAGCGCGGGCTGGCTGGCGAGATCAAGCTGCTCGGCCGTGCGCGCGTTGGAAAGCAGGACCGCACTTAGCAGTGGAGAATCGGCGACCTTCAGAAGCAGGTTTATGTTCGGGACCACGCAATGACCGCCGATAAAGCCCGGGTAATAGCTCGTGCGCGGCAGGAAGTCGACCTCTTTGAAGAATTCAGTGATCTCGCGGTAGTCGGCGCCGACACTCGATGCGTAGCGATTCAACTCCTGCGCAAACGCGATCAGCACGCCGAAGTAAGTCGTTTCCGCAAGCTTTGCGAGTTCCAACTCCTCGGGACTATTCATTCGTTCGGTCTCAAGCCCTGCCTCGTGGAAGTGAGCTTCCGCCTGCTCGAGCGCCCTGATGTCCGAGCTTGCGACGAACTTTCGATAGTGGCGAAGCGCCGCCGCCATCTCACTATGCTTGCCGCGCACCGGACTGTAGCAGACGCTCCGTCCGGTCATCTGTTCCACCATCCGGGTGGTGCCCGGAATCACCGTGCTATTGATGATGGTCAACTCCGGCGTGAAGCGGCCTATATAAGCGGCGGCGGCCTCGACAAAGCTTTCGCGATCGCGAAATGGAAAGCAGATGTGCATGACGCCTATCGAATCGTCAAAGCTAAGAGGCTCGAGATCATGGCGCAGCACGGTTCCTTTGGTATCCAGGGCCTGAGCCAGCGGCCCGCCTACTTCACCGATGCCGACCACCAAGGTCTTTCTTTCAGTCACTATTGTTTCTCCGTGGTTTGCGGTTCCTTCCACCGGTCTTACCTTGCGGCGAGAGCTTCCGTTGCTGTCTGAATTGGTTTGCATCGGCACACCTTTCCGTCCTCAACCTTGATGGATTCGACATCTCTTAGTTCTTTCTTGCGATCTCTTCGGGATCGAGCCGGAGTAACGAGCTGCTAGCGAGTTTCGAAAGGTCCCGGTTGCGCGCCCGTTCAGGCAGGACCGAGTCGATCGCATCGAAGAAAACATCGCGCTCGTGATCCCAACTTAGCGTTCGAGCAGCTTGTCGCGCGCGGCGGGCCAGGGCGCTTCGCCGCTCAGGATGGTGATAGAGCAGCTCGATGGCCGCGGCGAGCTGGCCTACGTTGCCGGCCTCGAAGTACTGCAGAGCATCGCCCGGGAAGTAGTACTCGATGGTGCGGAGCCGCGCGCAGATGACCGGAATTCCCAGGATCATGTATTCCAGCAGTTTCACCGGAAGCATCAACTGGGTCGCTTCGGTAGCGCGATTTGGCACTAAGCCGACCGACACCTCGCCGAGCATCGAAGGCAAAGCTTCAATAGGAACCGGCGGCTTGAATGTTACCAGGCCGTCAAGCTTAAGCCGCTCCGACAGAGCCTTGACCTCGGCTAGATGATCCCCTTCACCGATGATGAGCAGCTTGAGGTCGGCCAGGCGCCCGCGCAACAGGTCGATCGCTTGCAGCGCTATGTCCAGCCCCAGGCGGCTGGTAACCGTGCCATGACAGACGATACTCATCTCCCGCTCCGCCGCTCTGACTCTCGAGCTTTGGAAGATCGCGGGGTCGGGCGAGTTCGGAACTACTCGAATCTTGCGCTCGGGTATCCCCGCCTGGGCAAGCCGATCGGCGTGCGGCTTGTGTACCGCCAGCACCCTATCGGCAAGGCTGGCGCAGAAGCGTTCTTCCAGCATCAGCAGGCGCGCTCCCAGCGCACCGCGCCTGCCGCCGAACTTGTCGCGGTATAGTTCCGGCATCGTGTCATGGACGTCCAGCACCAGGCGCGCGCCGAACGCGCGCAGCGGCAGAGCGCTTAGAATCGCCGCGTCGGGCATCGTGCAGACTATCGCGGCGTCATAGCGGCCTCGCGAATTAAGCCTGAGCGCGGTGGCAATCGCCCGCATGAAAAATTCGAGGTAGCTGCGCACGTAGCGGCTGCGGCTGTCGCCGCGATAGCGGGCTATCTTCAGGCCAACTACGTTGACTCCGCGGTGCACGCCACTTTCCGCATCGTCGAGACTGATCACGTCGACTGAGTCGCCGCGCGCCGCCAACGCTTCCGCGTGGCGCCTCACACGCCCATCACGCAGGTAGTGGGTATATGCGACTATCAGTATTCTCGACACTTGGATCTCCATGTAAGGAGGCGCTCGGAGCTTAGACGGCGTACTGCGGCTCCTTCGACATCCGGGCCCGAAACGATCGGTCTGCTCGATTTGACCTCGAGTCTCATTCGCGCGCGGCGCTGCCACCAGGCAGCCACCTCGGACGGCAGAGCGCGCCACGAGTTTCGTAGTTCACCAAGTTGCTTGAGCAGCTCTTCGTACTCGGCCAGGTAGGGCTGATGACCGTAGTAGTCAGGATGAATAAGCGTGAGGATCATACCGCCGACCGAAGCGATCCAGCGCGCCTTGGAGGTCCAGATCGGAAGAGCGTCGCGCCGCAAGAGATGAAGCAGGGTGTGATCCTGCGGAAGCGTGTAGGGCAACTCCACCATCCGGCCCAGGAAGAAAGGAAAGAGGCTACAGCAGCCGCCAGGTTGTGGTTCATAAGGGTCGGTATCCGAGAACGAGGAGTCAAAGTCGAAGTCCAGTTCCTGCAGCCATTCCAGCCGGCGCAAGGTCGAGGGCGATCGAAAGCCCCGCAACTCATGCTCGCGGGCAATCGATTCCAGCTTTGGCGCCAACGCCTGAAAATCTTCGAAGCTGCGGAACAGGCGTCCATCATGACTTAAGCCATGCGCGCCGATCTCGAAACCGCGCCTTCTAAGCTTCTCCATCCGCGGCCAATCGATCTTGTACTGAGCCAACGGTAGGTTCCAGGCCGATCTGAAACCGTACTTCTCCTCGATGTCGGCGATAGCTTCGATACGTTCGAAGCCGCGCCTGCTCTCGACGTCGTGAGTAAGAACGATGCAGCAGTCGTAGTCGTCGGGCCAGAAGCCCAGGTGCCAGCCATCCTTGCTTTGCAGCTCTGCGAGGCCGCTATCGAGCCACTCGCTCATTAGCCGAAGCAGCGCAGGCTCATATGGCCACCCCGGAAAGTCAGGACGTTCGCTGGACCTGACCAGTATCGAGTGCAGATAGTGGCGCACGCTGGCCGGCAGCAGGTGCTTGACTGGATAGTACACCTGCAGGCCCGCAGGAGGCCGGCGCATTTCCTCAGGCCGGTACTTTTCGAGCAAGTAGTGCTCGGCCGCTACCTCGCTCGCATAGTTGTGCGCCGCGAGCGGAAGCCGCCAGTTCTCAGGAAGCTTCCAGAAAGCGAATGCGTCGTTCGCAACGTCTCCGACGCTTTCGATCTCGCCGGCAGTAAAGCTCAGTTGCTTGCTCAGCGCCATATCGTCTGCAACCCCAGCAATCGGCGATGCTGATGTCGCCGGATAAACCTGATCAGGGTCTTATCGGCAGCGCGCTTCTCGTGATTCAGATAACCGCGCAAGTAACCAGCCATTAGCAGTACCGATTGCAGTACATATGGCCGGTCAGTAATCCGGTACGCGGCGCGCGCCAGCATGAACAGCGGCGAGTATCCAGCCTGGTAGGCCGCGATTCCAGGCGCCAGCCCTGCGCGCCAACGTCCACCTGCGGCGCCGGCGGGGCGATGATGGCGGGCCGTGATATGGGAGAAGCTGCGGGTCGTGAAGCCAAGCATCGACGCGCGAACTTCATCGATAGTATCCCAGCCAAGGCCGCGGGTAAGTCCACCTATCGCGCGAAAGCATTCTCTCGAATACATCTTGGTCGCGCCGCGAGTATGAAAGCCGGGAGCGCCCGCCATCTGCCATCCATCCGCGCAGGGCTCGTAAAGAACAGCACTCGCGATACCGAGCGTGGAATCGCGCTCGAATTCCCCCATCATCGATTCCGCCAGTTGCGGGCCGAAACTTAGATCGGCGTCGAGCCGGAAAATAAAGTCCAGGCTGTTTCGTTCTTCCGCAGAGAGAAACCTCATCACCACGCCTTCGCCGCCGGGTTCGCGCGGCCCTTCACGGTTAGTGTGATGAACACGAATCCACGAATACTTCGCAGCCGCTTCATCCATGATGCGAGGCGTCGCGTCGGTCGAGCCATCGTCGATCAGGATCCACACCTCGGGAAGCCTGGTTTGCGCCACCATGCTTTCAATCAGGCCTGGAAGAAATGATTCCTCATCGCGCGCGGGCGTGACCGCCAGATAACTATTCTGTCTCATACGATGTACTGATACAGCATCGAGCCTAGTAGCCGCGTTACTGAAAGCGGAAGACGGCGCCACACCATTGATAACCTTAGTTGAGAGTCGGCAAGCACCTCAGGACTTACATGCGCCGGAACCTGCGGCAGATAGGAGTACGGAAGCGGATGCGGCTTCGCACCCATCTCCTTTTTGAAGCGGCTAAGGCCGGTGTTGCGAGTATCGGTGCGGCCTAGATGCATGAACCGGCACTGCTGCGCATACTCAGCCAGGACAGCGGCTACCAGCCGATGATTCGCACCCATCGGAGTTGGTTGAATTCTCGCGGACCATTTGTAGTGGATGTCCTCGCCGTCGCGCAGCAGCACGGTCGCAGCGATCGCCATGCCTCGCTGCGATACGGACCACACCTCAAGGTTGTCGTTAGGGGCGAACGCATCGTAAACCGCTTGAAAGAAGCGCCACGGCTGCGCAGGTACTCCCAGTCGACGGCGCGTTTCCAGCGCGAGCCGATAAAATCGCATGAGACCAGGCAGCCCGCGATCAACCTTGATTGCAAACGATCCTTCGCGGCCGCGATGCAGTTGTCGTCTGAAGTTGGATCCCAATCCGCGCTCGATGAGGCTAAGCGGCCGGTCAAGGTCAAGCATCCAGTCCGCAAAGCAGGTCGCTTTCCGCCATGGCTCGGGCGCACTCCAACCTCTGATTTCGACCAGGCCCTCGGCCGCCAGGCGCGATTGAGCGATAGCGGCGAGAAGCTGTTCGCGCGCACCCTCGTCGCGCGCCAGCGGAGGCGACGAATCGGAGCACGGAAGGCTGGTCCATTTGCGAACGAACGGATTCTTTCCACGCGCGAAGAGGCATGCGGCTACAAGGCGACCGTTGCTATCGCGCAAAGTGGCTGCAACCATTTTGAATCCATAAGCGTTAGTGAGAGCCGTAAGCCAGCGGTCACTCTGATAGATTGTCGCCTCCGGACACAAACTGGCCAATCGAGCCCACTCGGGCCGAATCTGCACAAACGGTTCGATCGCCAGTTCCAATCCAGACGAATACAGCGCGCCGGAATCGATTCGTTGCGGTAGCGTTGTCAATTGACCGCCTCCGGAGTTATCGCACCCTGGATCAAATCCCGCGCAGTGTTCATTCCGAACCACACGAAAGTAAGGAGGCAAATCAGAACGATCAGCGCCAGAGCCATCAGGCCCTGAACCTGGAGAACACCTACCAGCAACACGCCCGCGATTGCACCCAGCCCGCACACAAGCGCCAGCTTCATTCCGCCACCGCAGGCCCTCAGCCAATCGAGCAAGCTCATCTCGATAAGGCGGCCCGCCAGCAACTGCCCGCCAATACTCACCAACGCTTCGACTGCGCTCATCGCGATGCAGACTCCAATTAGTCCGAACCTGACCGTACTCGTGACGGCTAGCACGACTAGTACGAGACGCGCGCCGTGAAGGTAGATGTCGAACGAAGGGTGGTCCTTGGTATAGTAGATGGATCCGATGGCAAGCCGCAGTCCGGCGAGGCTCAGGCCGACCGCTAGAATCCTGAGCGGCGCCGCGGCTCGTATCCATTGATTCCCGTAGAGACCGGCCAGCACGTATGGCGCCGCGATCGCCGTACACGTCATCATCGGCAAAATCAGCTTTGCAAGGTAGCCCGTAAACTCGCGATAGGCGCGCGCCAGTGCGCGGTTGTCGTGCTGAAGCCGGCAGAAGGTCGGCAGCGTGACGCGTCCGGCGACGTAGTAAAGGCGGTCAGGTACGAAACGCAGAAGATCCCAGGCTATCACATAGTAGCCGAGGGTTTGACTACCTAGCAGGCGTCCGACCAGCAGGTAGTCAGCGTTGCCGGATACAACGCCAAGCACTCGGCCACCCCAGACACTGACCGAGAAACGAAACAGCTCGCGAGCTGCGGAAAGTCTCGGAAGCCGCCTCGGCAGGAATGGCTCGCAGCACCAGACCACCAAGCCGTGAAAGGTGAGTCGTGCGCCCAGCGCCGCTACCAGGCTCCAGCGCGGAAGCCCGAGCCAGATCATAAGCAGCGCGCCGCACAAAAAGGCCAGCTCGGCCGAGAAATCCGCCGTGGCCAGGGCGCTGAACCTTAGTTGCCGCCGCAAGCGAGCGTTCGCGATCGATGACGTCGCATCGATTAGCACCGGGATCGCCAGCAGGGTAAGTGAAGTCGTCAGCATCGGCATCGCCATCGCCGACGCAATCAGTCCCGCAATCGCGCAAAGCAGCGTCGCTGCTCCAGCAGACAGGACAAGATTGAGCCACCACGCCGTGGACTCATGGTCACTGTCGAGTTCCTTGCGCTGGATAATCGCGTCCGGGATGCCAGCGTTGGCGACCATTCCGACCAGAAGCGTCGAAGTGATCAATATTCTCAAGATGCCGAAATCGGCTGGCTGCAGAGTTCGCGCCAGGAAGATAAAGCCTCCGATGCGAATTCCCTGTGAAAATACTTCGGCCAGCACGTTGACTCGCACGTTGCGCACGAACGCTGCCCAGAGAAATTCGTCGGCGGCTTCCGCCATTCTCAAGTTCTCTTTGATCAATGGCCACCACCGTTGAACAGCGCAGGAATGGTGCGCATCATGATGCGCAGGTCTTCACTTAGGGACCACCCTTCCAGGTATTTGATGTCGAGCCGAACCATTTCTTCAAAGGACAGCGAATTGCGCCCGCTGACCTGCCATAGCCCGGTGATTCCCGGCAAAGCCGCCAGCCTAGAGCGATGCCAGTCCTCGTATAGCTCAAGCTCATAGCTCAGAGCGGGGCGCGGACCGATTAGACTCATCTCGCCGCGTAACACGTTGATAAGTTGTGGCAACTCGTCGAGGCTGAAGCGGCGCAGGATGCGACCTACCCGGGTTATCCTCGGATCCGCAGTCAGTTTGTAGACTTTCTGGTCGCCGTTGTGAGCGGCGGCGGGCGCGCTGTCGCGAATCCAGCGGCGGACATAATCCTGGTGCGGCGCCTCGGAACCGTCAGCGCGCATGGTTCGAAACTTCAGCAGCTTGAAGGGCTTTCCATAGAGTCCAATCCGCGACTGATGGAACAGCACCGGGCGTCCGTCGAACAGCAGGATAGCCAAGGCCGCGGCCAGCATCGCAGGCGCCGCGATTACCAATGCCACCGCGGTCGCCGTGATGTCGCAGGCGCGCTTAATCAGGAAGTTGAGCCCCTGGATGTTGCAGGATCGAGGACCTATGAGCGGAATAACACCGACGTTGTCCACCCTGAGCCCGGAAGGAAACGCGCGCGCAAGGGCAGGCATCAGTCGCCAACGCACGTTGTTATGCTCGCAAAGCTTGACGACCTTCTCGGTGAGTTCGGCCGGGCCGTCAGGAAGGACGATCGCAACTTCGAGGTTGTTGTGCTTTTGGGCCAGCGCCGGGATTTCATCCGACCCTCCAAGGACGGAGCGCCCCGCATGACTGCCCGTTTTCACTTCCAGGTCGAGAAAGCCAATTACCTGACACTGCTTGAAGTAGATATCCAGTTGCTCGCATAGGTATCGGCCGAACGAATTGAAGCCTAGAATTACGATCGGTCTCGCGAAGTTAGGATGGGTGCGGAACTGGCTTAGCAGGCCGCTGACCAGTCCGCGCGCCGCCAGGATAAAGATGAAGCCGAATCCAACTACCATTCCTGCAAGGACGCGCGGCGGCTCGCCATGCAGTACAAAGCCGATGGAAAGTACCAGCACTATCGCGGCCAAGGCGCTCTTGAATACGCAAGCAAAGTGCTCCCAGGTTCCCGGCCGCTGCTCATAGAGGCCTAGCGCGCGACCGCTAACGAACCAGATGCTTACCAGCGCGAGGGTCGTCAGGATGATCGGCAGATGATTCGCCGGAGACAGGAAGCGCGGCGGCGTTCCGCGCACGTCGTTGACGAAGCCCGCGAGCACGATCGCTGCCAGAATCGCCAATGCGTCCGTCGCGGCGAACAGCGCCTTTTCCTTGCGTAGTTCGATTTCAAACATGGCTTAAAGCTCGGCCAGGGCTCCCTTCACCACGGTTGCCACGCGATGGACTTCCTGCGGCCGCAGGTGCGGATGCATTGGCAGCGAAAGGACACTATCAGCTACGCTCTCGCTGACCGGAAAATCGCCCGCCCTGTAGCCCTGGTCGCGGCACGCGGGCTGCAAATGCACCGGCACCGGATAATGGATTCCGCACTGGATCTGATCGGCCAGCATCGCCGTGCGAAGCGCGTCGCGCTTCGGCGTGCGCACTACGAACAGATGGTAGCTCGATTCGAAACCTTCAGGCTCCAGCGGAAGTCTAAGACCGCTGCGGCCCAGCAGCTCGCGATAGTGAGCGGCGACTCTGCGGCGCTTCTCGTTCCATTCGTCGAGCCGCTCGAGCTTGGCGCGCAACACTGCCGCCTGCACGGTATCCATGCGTGAGTTGTAGCCGAAGGCGCTATGCGCGTAATGAGAGATGCGGCCGTGATCGCCCAGGTTAGCTACGGTTCGGGCTAGCGCGTCGTCGTTGGTCGCGATCGCACCGGCGTCGCCCCACGCGCCCAGGTTCTTGCCGGGATAGAAGCTGAAGCACGCGGCGTCGCCCAGCGCGCCCGCACGCACCCACCTGCCCTCGATATTGATCTTGGCGCCGTGCGCCTGGCATGCATCCTCGATCAACTTGATGCCGTACTTCGTCGCGATCTCGCGCAACTCGACCATGTGAGCGGGCAGCCCATAAAGATGCACCGGCAGAATCGCTCGTATTCGCCGACCAGATCGGCGAGCTTCGTCGAGGAATTGCAGCAGCGCCGGGATGCTCATGTTGCAGGTGTCGGGATCGATATCGACAAAGGCCGGACGCGCGCCGGTCTGAACTATCGCCGCAACCGTCGCGATGAAGGTCATCGGTACGGTGACGACCTCATCCCCCGGCCCGATCCCCATCGCCAGCATGGTAAGCCTAAGTGCGTCGGTTCCGCTGCTGACGCCGACCACGTGACGCACTCCCAGGTAGTCGGCGAATTCCTTTTCGAAGGCGGCGATCGACGCACCACCCACGTATGCAGTTTTCTCGCGGATCGACGCGAGTTCGGGCGTCAATCGCGCTTCGATCTCTTGATCCTGCGCTGCCAAATCCAGGAACTTGATCGTCATCTGCGCTTACCTCGACTGCATGTCTACGGTCTTGTTGAACGATCGGGCGGGGTGGCCAGCCACAAGGGTGCGGGCGGGAACATTCCTCGTGACCAGCGCACCCGCGCCGATCATTGCTCCTTCCCCGATCTCGATTCCGCAAAGGATGATCGAGCCGCTGCCTATCGACGCGCCGCGGCGAACCAGGGTTCGCTCCAGCTTCCAGTCCTTCTCGCTTTGAGCCGAGCCATCGGCGTTGGTTGCTCTTGGATAGCGGTCGTTGATGAACACCACTCCGTGCCCGATGAAAACTTCGTCCTCGATCGTCACGCCGGAGCAAACAAAGGTGTGACTCGAGATCTTGCATCGTGCACCGATCACCGCGTCGCGCTGCACTTCTACGAACGCACCCAGGCGCGAATCGTCGCCGATCGCGCAGCCGTAGAGATTCACGAACGGTGCGAGCTGGACCCGTACGCCGAATCGCACATCGTCCGCGACGCAGGCGTTGGCTGGCATCATCATTCCCATCCGAAAGCCTCCTGGCTCACCGGGACGCGCTGCCCGCCGTTGCTCAACGAAATATCCGCCGCCTCGAGCACGCTAACGACGCGCAGACCACTTACGCCGTCCGACTTAGGCACCTTGCCGGTATGGATGCAGTCGATGAAGTGCTCACATTCGACCTTGAGCGGTTCAGCTTCCTCGATTCTCGGAATCTGGATGTCGCCGTAGCGATAAGAAAGCTGAAATTCACCATAGGTGTCGTAGTGAGGCTGGAAGGTCACGCCTTTGTCGTAGATCCGGATCTTTTCCTGCAAGGCGGTATCGTCGTAAACGACCATCTTGTGCGAACCCACGATCGTCGCGCGCCGGATCTTGTTCGGATCGAGCCAGCTAACATGGATGAACGCGATCACGCCGTTGGGAAAATGGAGCGTCAGCAGCGCGACGTCTTCCACCTTGCTCCGGTAGTGGCTTTGTCCCTGGCATGCGACCGATTCCGGCATCTGCCCGAGCAGCATCAGAATGATCGAGATATCATGGGTCGCAAGGTCCCACGCCACGTTGATATCGCGTTGAAAGAGACCCAGGTTGGCGCGCACCGAACTGATGTAAAGGATCTCGCCCAGCTCGCCGGATTCGATAAGCTCCCGCGCCTTCAGGACCGGCGCGCTGTACTCGAAGGTGTGGCCAACCATCAGCGTGCGCTGACGCCGGCGCGAGAGGCGCACCAGTTCGGCCGCCTGCTTCAAGGATATCGCGAGCGGCTTTTCGACCAGCACCGCCTTGCCTTCTTCAAGGAAGCGGCGCGCGATCTCGTAGTGGCTGTTGACCGGCGTCGCTACCACCACCGCTTCGACGTCCGGATCGTTCAGTACGTCGTCTACTGATTCGACCGCCTTCACCTCGGGGTAAAGCTTCGCGATTTGCTCCCGCCGCGCCGCGCTCAAGTCGCAGCACACGATTTGATCGGCTTGCTGTAGCTGGCTGATTACGCGAACCCAGTTAGGCCCCCAATAGCCCAGACCTACAACTGCGATAGCTTTCAGGCGCGCAGGCTTCGCGCTCCTTTCAACGCTTTGCGCAAGGGGCGACCCATTACCGTTGGAAACTTGTTCGATCAGGGACACATCAACCTCCGATTCCGATTATTCGCCGAAGCCATTCGGGGATAGGGTTTTGGACCGCGTTGAAGATCACGCCGATCGCCGGATGGTTTGCGGCGGTGAATGCCCGCACAGCGCCGAGCAAGTGGCGTCGTTCCGTATGCCCGTAGCGCGCCACCAGCATCACGATGTCCGCGGGCCTGATCAGCCGGAGCAAGGAGGGATCGAGCCTGGCGACGCCGAGATCGACTACTGCGGCGCGATAGCGCGGCAGCGTCGCGTTCACATCCTGGATGAGCTGTTCGGTAGCTTGCCCGAGCGTGTTGAGCATCAGGTCAAGCCGCGGCAATCCGGTGTTCCTGATTAGCGAGCCGCTGCGCTCGCTGATGGCGGTATCGTTGCGAGGGAAGACGTTCTGCAGGCCGGGATGCTGCAAGTGGGCATCGACCAGCGCGGTTGGCAATCCCAGCCGCTGACTTAAGTCGAGCGCGATTGCCGCCGCGACGCTCGAAGCGCCGTCGCCGGGATTGCAGCCGGCGACGAACAATCGAGAACCATCAGTCACGCTGGCGAGGGCGGAGAATTGCTCGGCCAGGTGATAGAGTCCTTCGTCCCGCGCCAGCTCGGCAGCCACGGCCTGGATGTTCGGCACCAACGACAGCCTCACCGTGCGCACTTGCCCGGAGAGACGCTCGGTGGACCCGGGCGGCGATGCCGCCCGCTGCTGCAATGCTCCAAAGAACTTGCTCATTGTGCACTCTCGCGCCTCCCTTCACTCGTAGTGAGCCGAATCCGTTCACCCGGATAGATAAGGTTTGCGTCTTTGATTTCTGGATTGGCCGCGACCAGTTGTGCGACGTCGAGTCCTTCCGCCGAATCGCCAAAGCGCTCAGCGATTCCGGAAAGCGTGTCGCCCAACTGAACCACCACTTCCCGGGCTCCGCCGGCGTTCAGCGAATTCGGCAAGCTCGTGTCCCGGTGTTTCGCTGCAAGGTCTTCTTCCGCGTCCGCTCCGATCGGCCCAGGCACTTCGGGAGCCATCGCTTGCGCGCCGAACGGCGCAGGAGTTTTGACGGCTGGGCCAGGTGCGGAAGAGGTCGCGGCGATTTTAGTCAGCGTCGGCGCGGACAATCCGCTGGCGAAATCCTCTGCAACTGGCTTCGATGCCGCCGCCAGGACTGGCGGGTCGAACAAGCGATCCAATGGCATCGTTCGAGCCAATCGCTTGGAAGGCGCCCGATACCGCGCCGGTTCACTCGGCGACGCGCCGCGATACAGAACGCCGGATACAACTCCGGCCGCGAGCAGCATCGCGGGCAGCAGCGCGCGGCGCCAGATCTGGCCGACCGGTTGCGACGGCGGTGCCGCCAACGGCACGCTCGACTGATCGCATTCCAGCGCGGCCGCCACCGCGTGATTCGGCCGCACCCGCTTCGAGCCAGCGCTGTACGCAAACAGCATCGCGTTGTGCGACAGGATGTTGATCCGGCGCGGGATGCCGTGACTGGTGCGAGCGATCGCGCGCAGCGCTCGCCTGGTGAAAATCCGCCGGGCATCGCCGCCCGCCGCCCGTATCCGATGTTGCAGGTAGTCGGCCGTCTCCGCCGATCCAAACGGAGCCAGCACCGCGCGCACTGCGATCCGCTGATTGAGTTGACGCAGTTCGGGAGAGCTCAGTCGCTCCAGCAACTCGGGCTGGCCGGCCAGCATCAACTGCAAGCGTTCGGGGTTCGAGTTCGACAGCAGCCGGAATTCCTCCAACCCTTCATCGCTCAACTGCTGAGCTTCATCGATCACCACCACCACTCGCTGACGTTCGGCGGCGTGACCCAGCGCTTCCAGCATCCGCGCGCGACCTTCAGGAACAGCCAGCTTGAGCTGCTGCAGGATGCTTCGCAGCAGTTCGTCGAACGGCAGCCGCGGATGGTCGATCAGAGCGATACGGATGCCGCCGGTTTCGCGCGAGAAGAGTTCGCGAATCACGGTCGTCTTGCCGGTGCCGACGTCGCCGCTCAGCAGCACCAGCCCGGTCGGATCGGAAAGTCCCCACTGCAGCGCCGCGAGCGCTTCCCGGTGACTGCGGCTGGCGAAGAAGAACTCCGCGCCGGGCGCCTGCCGAAACGGATTGTCGTGCAGACCAAAGTAGTCGTGATACATGATCAAAGCGCGTCCGAAAGTTGTGCCACCGCTGGCAGTCCGCTGACCTGTTTGATCGCCCGCGCCGAATACAACTTCGGATCGCGCTGTTCCTCCGCGTAGGCCGCGGCCAACCCAAAGGCCGCCGCGGCGATTAGACCGACCAGCAGGTTCAGCATGACGTTGGGAAAATCCGGCCGCAGCGGCAGATTTGCCGGCTGTGCGATACTGACGTTCAGAATCTTGCTCTGGTTGAGCGCTTGCGCTGCGCGCGCTTCCTCGCCCTTGCGCAGGTAGGAGAGGTAGGCTTCCTTGTTGGAATCGACCTGGCGCTGCTGGCGCTCCACCGCAAGGCCGTCGCGGCTCATCGTGTTCAGCTCCTCGCGATACTTTTCCACCTGCTTGTTCAGTTCCGCTGCATTGGCGGCCAGCGACGCCGCTGTGGTCCGCGCCTCGACCAACTGCGAGTCAAGCGTGACCCATACCGGATTGATGTCGGTGGTGGTCTCCTGCACTTCCATCTTGTTTTCGCGATTCAGGATGCCGCGCGCCGAAGCGAGCTTCGCGTCGATCTCGCGAATCCGGCTGCTGCCCGGCTGGTAGCGGCTCAGCAGCTCGGCCCGCTCCGCCTCGAGCTGCAGCACCTGCGGCTTGATTTGCTGCAGCGCGAGATTCTGCACAATGCGCGATTCCTTGATGAGCCGCGGCGAAGTGGAATCGAGCTGCCGTTCGAGCGACGCGATCTGTTCGCGCGTCGCGGCGGCTTGCGCCGTGGTCTTGCGCCGTTCCGCCTCGAAGGTGGAAAGCTGGGTTACCAGCGCCGCCCTTTGCCCGCTCAGATCGCTGATCCCGGTCTGCATCTGCATCGCTTGCAGTCCTTGCTCGGACTTGTGCAGGCGCGCTTCGAGGAGCTCGGCCTGGTTGCGAAAGAATTGCTCCGCGTTGGGATCGTGCGAGACCAGCGCATGCAGTTCGAGGTAGCGCTCGATCAGATGGCTCAAGAACATCTGACTCCAACGCGCGTCGTTGAACTTGAACGACAGTTCGATGATGTTCGAGCGCTTGATCACCGAGGCGGACAGCTTGTCGGCGAGCTTGATCGCGAGTTGTTCGCGGGATGTGAGCGGGCGCACCTGGTGCAGCGCGTCATAACTGAAGGCCGGCAGCGAGATGAGCGATCTCGTCAGATCGACCGCCTTGTGCAGCGCGCCGTTATCCGGAGCGCCGGAAGGCAGGTCGCTCAGCGTTTGCTCGATCAGGAACTCGCTGGTTAGAAGCTCAACCTCGGAATTCAGGTCCTGCTCGCTCACAGGACTGCTAACGACCGTCGGCTGGTTCGATAGATTTTCCTGCAACCCCGGCGAGACCAATAGCTGGGCCCGGTTATCCTGCACCAGGATCTTGCTCGTCGAGCGATAGACCGGCGGCCAGATCAGCGTGCCCAGCAACACCAGGCCCATCACGATTCCGATCACCTCGAGAAAGATCGTTCGGCGCCGGAAAGGCAGTTCTGTCCAGAATTGAAGTGACTCGTACTTCATGATGCGCTCCCCCCCGAAAGGGTTAAGTGAAGCCCCTAGAGAATCGGCATGAACGGCTGCACCGGCAGCAGATCCTTCACGTATTGCTTCATGAACAAGTCGATGCTCGCGATTTTGCTGCGCGGAACCACCAGCAGATCGCCGGGCAACAACTGGGCGTCTTCCTCGTTGTCGTGGTCCTTCTTCTGGCTGAGTACCTTGCCGATCTGCAGCCGCACGCCGTGCGGCTGGCCGCAGAAGTCGCGCCGGATCAGCACCACGTCGTTGGGATTGGCGCCATCCGAAAA
The DNA here is from genome assembly GCF_030646925.1 of Candidatus Binatus sp. NCBI lineage: Bacteria > Candidatus Binatota > Binatia (SeqCode) > Binatales (SeqCode) > Binataceae (SeqCode) > Binatus (SeqCode) > Binatus sp. (SeqCode). Next base: position 62,270 of record NZ_JAUSKL010000062.1, read on the forward strand.
ACCACCCGCTTGCGCGATCGCGCCCAGCGCCGTCATATCCGGCTGCAGCGGGACGGCCGCGGGATGGTCCACCTGTCCTTGCACGAATACCACCCGGCTCGGGCTGTTCTTCACCACCACGCTTACGCCCGGCTCCAGCAGCTCGCTCGAATAGGCTTTGTTCAGCCGCGCGCTCAGCTCGGTCGGCGAGAGTCCGCGCGCTTCCGGGTCACCCACCACGCGCATGCTGATTTTGCCGTCGGGCCGCACGATAACTTCGGTGTCGAACTCGGGATTACGGTAGAAAGTGATCGCCAGGTCGTCGCCGGCCTGGATTCGGTAGTTCTGCCGTTCATCCGACGGCGACTTATAGTTCGCGCTCATCACGCACCCGGTCTCCGCCGGCTCGCTGGCGGCGATCGAGACATCTCCCTTCATATCGGTGGCGGCGCACCCGGCGGCCAGCAGCACGAATGTGGCTAGTAGCGCATTTCTGATCGCGGCCGAGGCTTTCTGCGACATGACGTTTCCGCTCCTGAACAGACGTGAAGAGAGACCGATGATGACTAGTTCTTAGTAGGTTATTAAATTAAAGTCAATCAAAATCTATTCAAACACAGATTAAGATAGTAGAGCAGTCTCGATTACGGCGCGCGAGCAGAGCATTCTGCCGCGGCAAAAACTGCTTCAAGGCCGTTGATTCCCGCAATTTCAGCCCGGAAACGAGGTTCGAGAATCGCGCTCGCGCGGTCGCCAAGTCGGGCGCCCCCGACCCGAGGGAGCCCATCACGCTTTTAATATGTATATTTATCTTTGACTTTCTTTTTCTATAATGCTTATAACTTCAATATCGTTTGGTTAACCCCAAGGAAAGGGCTTTTTAGGTTCCAGCTAATCGCCACATGACGCGGAAATCGGTTTTGTCGAGCAGGATCTTCCGCGCCATCCAGGCTCGTAGTTGGTCACAGTCAAATGGGACGTCGTTTGCTCAAGTCCGGCAGCGACCTCAGCCGGAACTCTCGTAGGCACTGGCCGATGGAAAGATACCCGGAGATCCTTACCGTTACTCAGTTGGCGGAGTATCTGCAGTGCGACAAATCGACGATCTATCGTCTGATCAAAAGCGGTGAGATACCGGCCTTCCGCGTGGGATCCAACTGGCGATTCAGGCGCGAGGTAATCGCGCAATGGCTTGAGCAGCGCAGCCGGCCCAAGAAGAACGGCTCGTAGACCCCCCTCCTTCTTCCAGCAACGACTCGACTATTCGATCTTTCTTTCTCTCGACGGTCGCGGAAATCCCTGGCTGAAAGCGGTCAAGCCAGGATAATCCGATGGGTTGCGAAAGCGCCCTTCCATCGATTCGTCCAAGCCGAGCCCCTAATCAATCGGTGAAGTTCGTGGAACCTCGAGTCGATCCGCGGTTGCGGCGTGCGCGAATCTGACAATTTATGCAGATTTAAAGTTACTTAAGATTAGTTCTAGTTAAAAGAGATAATAAGCATGATTCTTAAACACTCTAAGCTCGCTATAGCGACAAATCAGTTTGATATTAAAGAAACCATCTTGTATCAACTCCCTCGTCGTCGCGGGTAGATCGAAAATCGTCAAGGCTTCGAAGGTCCTCGACACCATAGCCGTCATTCGACTATGGCTGAGGCCGGTCGATTTTTCTGCTCGCGAAAAACTGCCGGTCACCGACGATTGCGTCGGCCCGGCCAACGCGAGGAGATTCGATGCGAACACAAACATTTTCGAAAAGGCATGGCGGCGCGCTGTTGCTGGCGGGGATCGTCTGGCTCGCCTCCACTGGCGCGGCGGAGGCATCCGATCTGCGGATTCAACAGCCGAGGCGGGGTGCGATTGTAAGCGGCGACGTCGCGATCGTGCTGTCGCTCTCCGATCGTACCGACTGGTGCGCCGCATTTATCGACGGGCAACTGCTGGCGAAGAGTTCTCCCGGGGTGGTGTCTCCTTACACTCTGACGTGGAATTCGAGATTGGCCATCCCGACGTGGCATACCATCTCCGCCAAGACATATAACCGGAGGGGGCGGCTGCTGGCGGAGCGGTCGGTCGTCGTTTCCGTCTCGAGGAGCACGGTTTCATCGCCGACGCGGAGCCTGACCCCGACCAGGACCGCGACCCGCACGCGGGACACCGACCGCACGCCGACGCGCACATCCACCGCGAGCCGCACTCCGACGCGGACCGCCACCGTGACCAAAACCGCCACGGTCACCCGAACGGCGACGCGCACTCGGACCCCAACTCCTGCGGCGTCGGTGACCCCGACCCGGACATCGACCATGACCGCGACTCCGACCGCCACACCGACGGCAACGGCGGTTGGCACAACCTTCTACGTTTCTCCCAGCGGAAGCGACTCGAATTCGGGGCTCTCCCGCACTGCTCCGTGGCGTACGATTCAGCACGCCGCCAGTTCGCTGCCGCCGGGCGACGTTGCGATCGTGATGGCAGGCACTTATGCCGAGCGTGTACTGGTCTCTCGTTCAGAAAATGCGGGCGCCCCGATCACGCTGCAGGCTGATTCCGGCGCGAAGGTCATCACGCGCGGATTCGAAGTGCGGGCCGATCATGTCACGATCGCGGGCTTCGAAATAACCAACCAGGCGACCACCGAACCCGCCGGATACGGCGTTTACGTCGCCGGCGCCAGCAATCTGATCAGCGGCAACTACCTGCACGATCTGTACTTCGAAGGAATCATGGTATCGGGAGAGGGAAATCCCAACTCCGCCACCACCGCGCAGAACCTGATTTCGAAAAACGTCGTGGTGCGGGCAGCGATGGCGGGGATCCATCTCGAGGGTCAGCGCAACACAGCCGTCGGCAACGATATCAGCGCTACCCGCCAATATCCGAGCGGAGGACCGCGGCGGAGCGGCGCCGACGCCGACGGAATACGCTTCTTCGGCAGCGGCCACGCAATCAGATCGAACCATATTCACGATATCCCGTATGGCGCCGCGGAGAACCCCGACCCGCATGTCGACTGCTTCCAGACCTGGGGCCCGGCCAGCAGCATCATGATCGAGCGCAACTTCTGCGTCTGGTCATCCACCTCGGCGAGCACCGACAACGAAGCGTCGAGCCTCGAGAGCCTCTCCGGCGCCAGCAGCCAAATCAGTTACAGGAGCAACGTGTTCGTGAATATGCGCCAGGGTATCAACGCGTCGGACATCTCCGGCCTCGCGGTGCTGAACAACACCTGGGACAATATCCTTGAGGAGGCGGTGATCCTGAATTCCAGCCCCAACGCCAGCATCATCAACAACATCTTCTACGATGTCGGCAGCGGCAGCGACAGCTACGCATGCATCGACAGCGGATCGCAATCGGGAATCTCGATTGCCTCGAACGATCATTTCATGTCGCAGGGAAGTCCGGGAAATTATTGCAGCAGCGCGCCGTACAGCTCGCAGGATCCTTTGTTCGCCGATGCAACCGGCATGGATTTCCATCTGCAGAAGACTTCGTCACTGATAGACCGGGGAACCACGATGAGCACCGTGCCGAATGACTACGACGGCGTGGTCCGGCCACAGGGCGCGGGGTATGACATGGGAGCGTTCGAGTATCATTGAGATGAGTCAGGCGAGCCGGGCGATCGTCAGCGGCGCAATGCGGCAGCGGCCGGCGATTTGACTTGACTGGAAAAGATGCTGGCTCGCGGCATCGGTTGAAGCGCCGGCGACTCGGATCCGATCGAGTCGCCGGCCGCATCGCCGAATCAGCCAGCCGGGCGGTGTGCGCCCGGCCTAGGCTTCCAGCGCGGCCTTGCGAATCATCTGCAGGATCAACAGATAGTCGTCCACGGTTTGCGGCTGACCCAAAAACGACATCTGCGAAAGGGTCCTCAAATCATCGACCGAGGAGTCGTCGTGGCGACTCGATCGGTCGTCCGTGGAAACCGGACGCCACAGTGAAGATTTCCTCGGCTTGAGTCGGGTTGCGCGGTTCACGAGCATCGATGATCGACCCGACTTCCTCGGTTGAGCAGCTCCGGCTGAATAACGCCTGCCACTGCCCGCGGCGGGCGCCAGCCCCAGAAACCTGAGCACCGGCTCAAGGCTTACTTCGCGGGCTTGCGCGGCCTCTGCCAATTGGGCTCGAACCACCTTGGCGTCCGCCTGGATTGGACAGGCTTTGGATTCATCGAAGAAGAGCGGCTCATGCGGCTTAGGGCAACGGCGGAATTTCGTTTTGAATGCGCAAAAGCGATGCCGCGCGATGAGAATCATGCCGATCTTCGCGTACATCTGGGATGACTTGGCTAGTCTTGCACGATGGTCCACGTGATCTCCCCTTCTGCAAAGCCCTAGGTGGTTACTGACATCTAAATCATATTCCACGCTAAATCAAGCTAATCAAACATCTCTCTTATAGTTAAAGTACTACATTATACATCAGAAAATGACTAAACATATGAAAATGATCTCCAATTATGTGGAAAATCTGGTGCTCCGGTCGTTTAAACCGACACGGCGTCGGGATGTGCGCGAGCGGCGCGGCCGCAATTTCCGAAACAATCTTCCCGCTCGCTAGCACCAGGATCCAGGCACAAGGAACGTAATGTTCACTTCGACCTAGCTTTCGTCGCCTTAGCCCTCCTCAACCTTGCTTCGCTGCCCGCAGATCGCGCCCGACGAATCCCCGACAAATCCACCGGACGCTCGCTCGCGACCAAACCTTATATTTAATTGGTTATTTTATTAGCTTTTACACCTGTTTACTATCTTTCTATTGACTTTACTTTATTTAACCGCTATGGTCTCGCATTAAAGCATCACCGGCAGCGCCGCCGGTGACAACGGACCAACCGTCAGCAAGGGGCGGGCTTTTATGCAGGCACAGTCGAGAAAACGAAGCGTGCGACTCGCGCTGGCAGCCGGTGCGCTATCGATGGTGGCGTTGTCGCTCTCGGGAACCGGCGCCGGGCCCGTTGGCGTTCTGGCGCAAGGCGGGTGGAGCGCTCCACGGCGTGTCACTCCGACGGGTTCGATGACCATGTCTCGTGCATTCGCGACCGCCACCAGCCTGACCTCCGGCCGCGTCCTGATCGCTGGCGGAGTCGATTCGAACTATCGCTACCTTCCTAATGTTGAACTCTACAACGCTGCGACCCGTACCTTTACTGCCCTGTCGCCGATGACTACGGGGCGTGCGGCGCACACGGCAACCTTGCTGCCCGGCGGCGCGGTGCTGATAGTTGGCGGCACCACTTGCGTCAGCGGCGTCTGTCACAAACTTGCGAGCGCGGAGGTCTTCGATCCGATCTCGCAGGGGTTCTTGCCGGTCGGAAACCTGGTCACGGCGAGAGCGGGTCACACCGCTACGCTGCTCGGCGACGGGACGGTGCTGATAGCGGGAGGCGTGGATGACGAAGTCATCCCTAGCGCTGAAATTTTCGATCCCGCCACGGCACGCTTCACCGAAACCGCGACCTTAATCTCACCGCGTTTTATGCATTCGGCGACTCTGCTCCTCGACGGCCAGGTTCTGCTTACCGGCGGACGAAGCTGCGTCGATGAATGCGAAGCAAACCCGGCCAGCAAGAGCGCCGAACTCTACGATCCCGGCCGGCGCCAATTCTTTCCGGCCGGAACGATGCGCGAGAGTCGGATCCTGCACAACTCGACGCTCTTGCCGGACGGGCGAGTCCTGATTTCCGGCGGCCGTTCCTGCATCGGCGACTGTGAAGGCGACAAGACGCTGCAAAATACCGAAATCTACGATCCCGGTAACGGGTCGTTTGTCCTCGCGGCAAATATGTCAACGGCGCGGGCCTCTCATCGGGCGATCGCGCTACCCGATGGACGGATCTTCATTTACGGGGGCGCTTGGTGCTCCAGGCGCAGCGGGTGCTCGTACCTCAACAGCGGGGAACTGTTCCAGCCCGACACGGAAACCTTCATTCCGGCCACCAGCGGCACCGTCGCGGGCGTGAACTCGGTTGCGGCGTTGCTGCCGAATCAAGAGGTATTGATCGCGGGGGGAAGGATGCGCGGAAGCATTCTCAGATCGGCGGACGTGTTTTCCTTTTAAACTAACTAACCGGTTACGGGTGGTGCGCCCGCTAATGGACAGGAATCCCAAGGTGGTCGTCCTCGCTCGTTTGGCGTCCCGGCAAATCGAAGAAAAAAGGTGCGTGCAGCAACTCCCGAGATTTCTGTAATGAAGCGACACGGAATAGTTGGAAATCTTGCGGTTTGCGCGTCATTGTTGGTCTGTGTCGTGCTGCTCTACTTCCAGCAGGCCGGCCAGGCGCAGTCATCGCAGAATCCGGTGCAGGCGGAAAATGCCTTGACCGGGACCACCGATTGGTACCTCGACAACCCGGCGCCCAATCATCAGATAGAAGGATACGCTTCGGCGAATAGTATCAATCGCGGCGAGTCGATCAATTTCTTCGTCAATACTACCAGCGCCAGCTACACGCTCGAAGTCTTCCGCATGGGCTCGTACGGCGGCACTGGTGGCAGGCGCATCACCCAGCCAGTCACGCTGACGGGTCAAAGTCAGACGATTCCCACGGCCGATCCTGTATTCGGGATGGTCGAATGTAACTGGTCATTCCCATACACCCTAACGACTTCCAACCTCGATCCGAATGAATGGGTGAGCGGCTTCTATCTCGTCAAGCTTACGACCAGTAATGGCCGGCAGTGGACGATCCCCTTCGTGGTGCGTGATGACAGCCGGAACTCCGATCTGTTGTACAACATCAGCACGAACACCTACCAGGCCTACAACGCATGGCCAGGTATGAATTCGGGTGGCAAATCGCTGTACGACTATAACAGCAGCGACAGTATCCCTTCGGCCCGGCCAGGAAGCGGACTGAACTCAGCCGTCAAGGTCTCCTTCAATCGTCCATATGACGATAGTTGGGGCGCCGGCCATCTTTTGACTTTCGACCTCGACATGATCGCGTTCCTGGAGAAGGAAGGCTACGACGTCACCTACCAGGCCGACCTGGACACCCACCTTCATGCTTCCTCATTGCTTAGTCATAAGGGGATTGTATTGGGTGCGCATGACGAGTACTGGACGCTGGAAATGCGCCAGAACATTACAGCGGCCCGCGATCAAGGCGTCAATCTGGCGTTCATTGGCGCCAACGGGGTTTATTGGCAGGTTCGATATGAGCCCAGTACCGTTGACGGGACTCCCAACCGGACCGTGGTAAGCTATAAAGATGGCGCCAACTTCGATCCGGCGGCTTCGAGCCCCTCAACATATCCACAGATAACTACTCTGTTTCGGAATCCGCACGGCAACCTTCCGGGGCAGCCCGAGGACGCGCTGCAAGGTGTCATGTATGAATATCAGTTTGTCGACAGCGACATGGTCATTGCTAACGCCTCTCATTGGATCTTCGCAGGTACCGGCCTGACCAATGGCAGCCATCTAGCCGGCCTCTTGGGCTACGAGGTGGATCGCGAGTTCGGCAATCAGCCGGCAAATACGGTGGTGCTGGCGCACTCTCCTTATCTGCAGGATGGCGACTCGGAAACGCACTATTCTGACATGACAATCTACCAGGCGCCTAGCGGCGCGTGGGTGTTTGCATCAGGAAGCATCCAGTTCGATTGGGGTCTGAGCAACGTTTCTCCGTGGGGACCTCCATCGTCGCGGGTCAGCGCGCCCGCGCAACAGATGACTCGCAACCTGCTGAATCAATTTATAGCTGGCGGTGGCGCGAGCCCGACTGCGACCGCGACTCCGTCGCCGACATCGACCGCGAGTACAGGAGCATCACCGACGCCCGCGCCCACGCCAACTTCAATAGTAACTGCGACACCGACTACAACTGCGACACCGACTACAACCACGACGTCGACGCAGACGGCGACTCCGACAGCTACCGGCACCCCATCGTTCACCCTGGTGGCTGGCGTTAATGCATCTTCCAGCACCACCGCAGTGAGTACTCTGGTTACCAACGGCTGGACGGCGGTAGCAGGACATATGTTGGGCGTCTTTGTCGAGGTTGCTTCAACCTCGGTGAGTGTTACCAACGTCACCGATCGCCTCGGCAATACCTATGCTCTGGCCTCTAGTAGGGTCGGTAGCACGGGAAGAACGGAGCTGTGGTACTCGATCAACATCAGAGGCGGCTCGAATTCAGTAACGGTCAGCTTTAGCAACGCGACCAAGGCAGTCGTTCGCGGGGAAGAATTCGCTGGCGTTCCAACCAGCGCTAGTTTGCAACAAACCAACGTGAATGCCGGGGTCGTACCGGGCAACGTCGCTACTACTGGCAATATTACGACTGCGGCGGCGCCGAGCTATATGATAGCTGGCATCGGCTGGGACACCGCTGCGGCGGCTAGTGCCACGCAGGGCGGTTTCGCGCGCATCGGGCAAATCAGCAACGGCGATTCATCCGCCACGGTCAGCTACCTGTTCGCGCTCGCTAGTGCTCCAGGAACATTTGGTACGGGTGTCACGCTCTCGACCAGTTCCAACTGGCAGGGAGTAGTGGCGAGCTTTGCCGTGGTCGTCACCGCGACGCCAACTCCTACGCCGACAACGACGGCGACGCCGACCGCGACCGATACGCCGACGCCGACGCCGACCGATACGCCCACGCCGACTGCAACCACCACGGCTACGGCGACCGACACTCCAACGCCGACAGCCACCGCAACAGTCACGGCTACGGCGACCGACACTCCAACGCCGACGCCGACTGCCACCGCAACCGCGACGGCTACGGCGACGCCGACTGAAACTGCAACTACGACTGCAACGCCGACTGAGACCGCAACAGCCACGGCAACGCCAACTGAGACCGCGACGCCAACTGAGACCGCAACGGCCACGGTAACGCCGACTGAAACCGCAACAGCCACGGCAACGCCAACCGATACTCCGACGCCAACTGCAACGACTACGGCTACGGCAACCGCCACTGATACTCCGACGCCGACCATCACGCCGACCGTGACTGCAACCGCTACGGTGATTATTCTGCCAACACCGACCGCGACGGATACGCCAACTGTAGCACCGACCGTGACACCCACTATCACACCGACTGTCACACCGACCGCAACGCCGACCAGTACGCCGATCCCCATCACACTGCGCAGTATCGGCACCGGCAGCACCAACACCGGGGGCAGCACTCAGGTTGTCATCACGACACCGCCAGGTACCCAGCCTAACGATTTGATGGTTGCAGAAATTGCAGTGCGCGGAGGGAACGGAACGCAAATCACCGCACCCTCCGGATGGACTCTTGTGCGCCGCGACAATTCAGGCACGAACGTCGCGCAGGCAATTTACCGTCGAACGGTAGCAAGTTCGCCGCCCGAGCCCATCACTTATACCTGGACCTTCGTCGGCAGCCCCAAAGACGCCGCAGGCGCGATAGCTGCCTACATCGGCGCCAGTACCGCAACACCGCTGGATGTAACAGGTGGACAAGGCAACGCGAGTTCGACCAATCTGACGGCGCCGTCGCTACTAATACCGTCGGGTCAAAATTCGGACCTCTTGATGGGTGTGTATTCGATCGCGAACAGCGCCGCGGTAACCCTGCCGTCCGGGATGACTACGCGTTGGAGTTTCCGCGCCACCGGCTTCGGTATTGGAGTCGCCGCCGCCGATCTCACACTGACTTCGAGCGGTTCAACCGGCAACAAGACCGCGACTGCGGCGGCGGCCGCGGCCAACATCGGATCGTTGGTGGCGCTGATTCCGCAACCGCCATCGCCATAACGAAATGGGGGATAAGGGAATGGAAAAGTTTGAGAACAAGTGGATGGGCACAGGCGGAATTCAACGCGATTCGTGGGTGGATGGCCTGCTGGTGACGGACAGCGTGATGCCCTCGCAGTTCAATCAACGCCGCACCACCCGCAGCGGCGAAGAGCGTTTGCTGTTCGCGGTGTTGAAGGACGCGATTACCGATTTCCTTGGCGATCAGCCGCAGGCGAGCAAAGAGGCGGCCCGATGGCTGAGGCATCGCGGCTGCCGGCATCCGTTCACTTTCGAAAACATCTGCGACGTCTTCGGCATCGACAGCGGCTGGTTCCGGCAAGGGCTGTTGAGGCAGCGCGCGCTGCTCGATCAGGAGCGTTCGATGCTGGCGGCGGCTGCCGCTTCGATCGAACCGGCGGAATATCTCCAGATGAAAGAAGTGTCGGCCGGGCCGATCGATGCGCAGTTTTGAGCGGATCGCCAGGTCACGAAATTGAGGAAGATACTGACAGCCGCATTGATCGCGTCCGCCGGGTTCCTCATCGCGGGCATCGCGCGGAGCCCGGCTCAGCCGAGCGGCAGAGACTTCTACGTCGATACCGCCGGCGATGACACGCACGACGGCGCCAGTCCCTCATCGGCGTGGCGGAGCCTGGCGAAGCTCAATTCCACCGCGTTGGCGCCGGGCGACACAATTCATTTGAAGCGCGGATGCGTCTGGCGCGAAACGCTGGAACCGCGCGGCGGCGGCGAGCCCGCGCGGCCCGTGACCCTTCTCGGCTACGGCGCAGGAGACAGTCCCGTCGTCAGCGGCAGCGACCTGATCGACGGCTGGTCGCGGGCGCGTGGATTCATCTATCGGGCCTACTGCCCGCGCAAACCCAACAACGTGTACGTGGACGGCGAGCCCGGATGGGGCCTTACGCCGTCGGACGCGATCGCCGCGATGGCCGCCGGCAGTTGGTTCTGGGACGCGACGGGAACGGCGCTCTATGTTTGGCTGCCGGATGGCGCCGACCCCGCGCGCCATTCAGTCGAGGCGGCGGTTCGCCTCCATGGCATGAAGGTGCTCGCGAATGGCGGCGAGAAGAGCAACATCGTCGTGGACGGGTTGACGTTCGCGCGGACCGGCGGCTACGGAATCTATTTTTTTTCGAACTCCAACGACGGCAGGGGATTAAGCGGCGTAGTAATCAGGAACAACCGCGTGATGCAGACCGGGACCGGGCGGCGCGACGGCGGCGAATACTACAACGCGATTCATTTCTCGGAACATCTGCAACTGAACACGGCGCCCCAATTCATCAATAACTCGATTTCCTACAGCGGCGGTCATGGCAACGCGATCAATTCCCAAAACGCGGACTGCGCGCAACTGATCGGAAATCGCGCCGATCATTTCAATCATCACGGCTTCGACACCAAGCATTCGGCGAACGTCGTCATTCGGGGCAACATCGCTCACGATTCGCCCGACAACAACGGAATCTACCAGGAATACTGCCTGAACGGACTGATCGAGCGGAATGTCGTCTTCAATCTCGGCGGTTCCGTCCCGGGGCGAGGCTCGGGAATCCAGATCGACGTCGGCAGCGCTGGCGCACGAATTTTTCGCAATTCGATCTTCAATGTGCTGACCGGAATTTATCTAACCGTCCCCGCCACCGCGAAATTCAATGCCGTAAGCCACGCCCGCAATGCGGTCCTCGAAGCCAACGCGGGGGGCATCTTTGGCCACAACGTCTGGGGCGATAATCCTGTCTTCCTCCTGCGCGGCAGCCGTTATCCTTTTGCGGAATGGAGGGCGTCGCATTACGGCGAAGGCGACCTGGCCGCCGATCCCCAATGGATCGATCCGGCTGGCGGCAATTTCGGCCTGTTGGCGTCGTCGCCGTGCCTGGCGATGGAAGCCGGCGCTTCGCCCGTATCTCCGGAAATGCCGAAGGTGAGATTCTGAAGTCAAAATCTGACATGGAGGATCAGCTCGAGTGCTCTGAAAGTGCTCCCTGTGCAACGAAATCCATTTGGTTCGCTAAGGAACAAATCTTACGATAGAAGCAGGAAAGGCGGAGTGCCTCAAAAATAATCGCGCCGAAAAACCTCGAGCTGCCTATGCCTTCTTCAGCTTCAGAGACACTTGCAACCACGTTTGGAATGCGACCCCGATGCCACAGCAGCAAATGATCACGATGCTCTTTACGATACGTCTGGGGGTGGCGGAAGCCGCGGAAGATAATTCGCAGTTCATTCTGAGCTTCGATTACCTGGACCCCAGCCGGATCGTCGCCTTCATTTCACCCGAGATTCACCAGGAGATGGGAAAACAATTCGCCCAGACGCCGGGCCTGGACGGAGTTTCGCTGAGCGCGTCGCTCTCCTCGCTGATCCGCGACTCCTGCGAGTACCTGGAAAATGAGTCCGCAGTTAACCAACTGATAGCGTCGCTCGAGTCTGCGGTCCAGCAGTTGCGAAGCTTTCAGAATGACCGCGATGCTGCACTCAGGGCGGCGGTATGCGATCGCTGTTCGCACCTCGCGTTCGATCATTACCGTCCTGATTCTGGTGAAATCAGGTGTCTTCATCGGGACTGCGAATGTCCGGAATTCGCTCCACTGCGAAGGATGGGCGAGCCGTCCCGCGCCGGGCGCGAAACGCCGGTTCTGCGAGTGTCGTCGTCAATGCGACGGCCCCCGCCGCCGCGATGGCCTGCGAGTGGGCGCATCCAAACTATCGGTCACACGCCGTCAAGAATCGATGCCCGTCCTTCCCCGGTCATTGAACCGGCTCCAAAATCTCCCGAAAAATAATCATTTTGGCTTGAGTCCTGCTCCGGAACCCTTGATGCGGCAGAAATGTGACGTTGGCGGTTACGGAAGTGACAGATTCTTCCTGCCTTGAGGTAACTGCTCTTGTATTTTATTGACCATATCGGCAAGATTAATTTCGGCGGGGAAAAAAGAAAAAGCTTACAGAAGCTTTTCTTCTCTATTTTCTAAGTTTTTATGGCTCGAATTTTGCTGCTGAGTTTTGGGTCGCCTGGCGGGCAAGGCCCAAGCGCGGATGGCGTCAATAAGGCGAGGACCCCCTTTGGCTATGTGCCTTCAGGGGAGTGCATATGCGTACGTGTGCGGGGCCTCCACCTTTCGGACGATGTTGTTGCGACGTTGAAGTAAAGGAGAATATAGTAGTTTTAGAAAGACAGGGTTAAAGATGCATCAACCCTGCTCCTATCGATCCCACGAGGGAAGAGAAGGACGAAACAATGACGAAAGAACTGAGAGGAGCAGGGCGGGGGGAAAAGGCCAAGGACAGATCGGCCTCGCGCGACGGGCAGCCGATTCAAAACAACCCGGTCAGGGAGTTCTACACCGTCAGCCAACTCGCCGATTTGCTCCAGCTAACCGAGATGACCATCTACCGGATGATCGGTCGAGGCGAGTTGCCGTGTTACGCGATCGGGCGGATCAAGCGGTTTCGCCGGGGTGACGTGGAGGAATTCCTGGAGCAATGCCGCGTCCAGGGAACCGCAAAGCAGCTCGCGACCTGACCAGCCCGCCGTCATTCCGGGGGCGCCTGTTTCACGGGAGCGGTTTTTTGAGAGGCGCGATCTTTCGACTCCGGCAGCCTCCGCTCAAGATGACGGAAAAGGCAAGCCTTCAGCTCCGGATGACGGAATAGCAACGGCGCGCTCAGAATTCAGCACTTTCGTCGGTGAACGATAGACCTTCTGTGATTCAGATTCGAAGGCTGCGCAGCCGAACAATCCCGGAACTTTTACTGCTCCTCGTTCACACGCTGCGCGGATCGTCGGGCGCCGGGAGGCCAGCCTTTTTCGCCGATTCGATCGCCGCCGCCCGGAAGATGCCGTGCGCCATCGTCGATTCCGCGTCGTGTGCGCGCGCCGCGTAGATTTTCATCCGCGCTTCGTGCGCCGATTTGTCGTCCGGCGCGGCGGCGACCGCCCAATCCGCCAGATGACACGCGAGCGCGAGTTCGCCCGCCGCAAGTCGCTCGATCGCGCGCGCCACGATCGGCGCGACACCGCCCGCGAGCGCTGCGATTTCGCGCGCCCGTTCCGCGTCGGTCGCCGGCTTCAGATTCGCGGGTTCGCCGTCGTACCATCCGCCTTCGAGCCGCCAGATGTTGTGCACGATGAACTCGGGCTCGTCGTACACCGGTTGCAGCCATGGCTTGCCGGCGAGATTCGGAGGCGGCTTGACGGTATGAATTATCTCGTCCAGCGGCGCGCCCGCATTCATCATCGCGATCGTCTGATC
>NZ_JAUSKL010000063.1 GCF_030646925.1 Candidatus Binatus sp.
GCCACTACGAACCAGGGGACCTCCACAAGATTTTTCGTCCTGGCACCGAATCTGATCGCGGCAGAGACGATGGACGGCAAATTGGCGGAATCGACGATTTGCCGCAATCTCCGCTGCCACGAGCTGCGCGAAATTGGCCGCAGAAGCGCAGATTTCGATACCTTGTGGCCAAACCGTAAGGGGAGAAGGACTCGGTGGCGGAGAGGGAGGGATTCGAACCCTCGGTACCGGTTACCCAGTACGCCAGATTAGCAATCTGGTGCCTTCGACCACTCGGCCACCTCTCCGCTTGAGAAATCAATAACTTACGCGTTTGTCGCCGGGATTCCAGCCCCGCGATATCCAATTATTGTCCTTGTTCGATTCGCATTTCCGACCAGGCCCATCGAGATGCTCTTTTCTTAAGAACCTTCAGTCTCGCTTCCGCCCAGGCTATTTCGCCTTGCGCACTAGCAGCCCGCGCGCCGTGACAGTCAGTGACCATGCAAGCATCCTCCACCTGATCGCAATGGACTTCTGAAGGTCCCAAGCTTGCGCCGTCTACTGTATAGGTGATGAGACTTATCGGAGACGCGTGGGTTTGCGGTAGTTTAGCCGAATCCGCGTGATCCACTGTTCAAAGAGAGACCAGATGGCGCAATTCAAGAAAATTCTCTGCCCGGTTGACTTCGACGAGAGCTCGCTTCTGGCGCTTCGACTCGCCGCCGAACTGGCGCAGGAGCGCAAAGCAAATCTCTATCTGCTTCATGTAGTGGCGATACCTCCCGGACCCGAGGTGGCGCTACCGTTCGGCAAGATGGAGGCCGCCGCGCGCACCAGGCTCGAGCGGCTGGCGCGCCAAAAAGTAAAGGGTAAAGCCCGCTACGAAATCGAAGTCATGATGGGCGATCCGGGCGTCGAGGTTCTGCAAGCAGCGAAACGATTGGGCGCCGATCTGATCGTGATGGCAACCCATGGCCGGAAGGGACTCCGTCGTCTCGTTCTCGGAAGCGTGGCCGAATATGTCGTCCGAGAAGCGCCGTGCCCGGTGCTCACGGTCAAACCGAAAGGGCCAGCGCCGAAATCAGCGCCGAGCCGCCCAGCGAAAAAGCAGCAGGCTTGAGGGGAGACTCCCGTCTAGAGCCCGGTCCCGTTGGCGAAGCGCCGGGTGAATTTTGCTAGCGGCAGAGAGAGCGAGGACGGAAAAGAGGCAGTAAAATAGAATAGCTATTAGCTAATCTTAATAGCTATAAACTTTTTCGATACGTCAAATAGCTAATCCATTAGCTATTTCGGGCGGCGCGATTTGCGCATCGCACGGCGCGCGCGGCGGCGATGCTTCCGCGCGAGCAGGAAATCGTCGTAGATGAGCTTGCGGATCGCAAAGCCGGGGGTGGGGAATCGCACCGACGAATCTGTGGGCGAGCGCCGGTAGCGGAAAACCTGCACGCCGTTCCACCATGTCGGCGAGTGATTGCGCCCAGTGCGCAGATCGAGGATCAGTTCGAAGCCGGGGATCGCGCGCGCGATCAGATTGTTCGCGCTGCGAGCCTCGCGCTTGTTGGTGTCGTCGATGATGACGAGCGCGTCGTCGGCGAGATGCGGCAGCGCGAGCGCGACGCCCTCGTACTGATCGCGAAACGAATGGCCGCCGTCGTAGAAGTACGCGCCGATGCGGGCTGGACGCCACGGCGCGGCGCGCATGAAATCGTGGAAGTCCATGTCGCAGAAGGTGACTTGGCCGGGCGCGGTGTGCGCGTCGAGGGTGCGGCGGAGCGCTTCCGCGGCGCCGTCGAACTGCGAGAAATTGTCGCAGGCAAAGATGCGCGCGCGCGGATTGCCGGTCGCGGCGCCGACGATGCTTGCGCCTTGGTAGCATCCGACTTCGACGTAAACTTCGTCGTCGGCGAGCGCGGCGACGGCGCAGTTGAGGAGCTTGAGCTTGTTCTCGGTCGCCATCCCGGGGATTCGGCTGAGGAGCGATTCGAGCGAGCGGTCGGCGGGATGGAGCGAGCGCGCGAGGCGGGAAGGATCGGAGAACTCAGGCCATTCGCGGCGGCATCGCGCGATGAAGGCGTCGAATTTCATTTCAGGCATCGAGGCAAGCACCGCAGCGGGATTGGTGGTGGTGGGCAGGGACAGAATCGAACTGTCGACACAAGGATTTTCAGTCCTTTGCTCTACCGACTGAGCTACCTGCCCACCGCGGCGGCTTGCTGACGGCGCACGATTGTTGCGCGGCGCAAATCGATCGTGCGGAACCATCATTCGTACAGATGATCGAAGCCGCTTGCAACGGATTGCGGGGCGTCAGCGCATCAGGGTGGCGACCCGGGATTCGACGAAATCGATCACCGTCGCTTCGAGATTGGCGTGGTCGAGGCGATCGATCTCTTGGACGCCGGTCGGGCTCGTCACGTTCACCTCGGTCAGGTAATCGCCGATGATGTCGAGGCCGACGAAGTACAGCCCGTCGCGTTCGAGGCGCGGCTTGAGCATCCGGCAGATCGCGCGATCGCGCTCGGTCACCGGCGCCTTCACGCAGGTGCCGCCGACGTGGATATTGCCGCGATGCTCGTCTTCGCGCGGCACGCGCAGCATGCATCCGAGCGGCTCGCCGTTGAGCACGATGAGGCGCTTGTCGCCGTTGCGGATTTCCGGGATGTAGCGCTGCGCCATGATCGGCTGCGTTTCGTATTGCGTGACCGATTCGAGAATCGCGCCGAGGTTGCGGTCCTTTTGGCCGACGAGGAACACGCCCGCGCCGCCGTGTCCGTCGAGCGGCTTGACGATCATCTCGCCGCCTTGCTCGCTCAGGAACTTTTTCAGAATCGGCACTTCGTAGGTGACGAGCGTCGGCGGAATCGCGTCGGGGAAATTTAGTGCGTAGAGTTTTTCGTTCGCCTCGCGGAGACCGGAGGGCTTGTTCAAGACAAAGGTGCGGCGGATGTCGGCGAGGCTGAGCAGCATCGTGGCGTACAGATACGGCGCGTCGGCGGGCGGATCCTTGCGCATGAAAACCGCGTCGAAATGCTCGAGCGGATAATCGCCGCCGTCGTCGAGGAAACGAAAATGCGGATTCGCGCGCGTCACTTCGCATCGGCGGGCGTGTGCGAACGCCTGCGGTCCGCGCGCGTACAAATCGCGCAGCCCGAGAAAATAAATCTGATGGCCGCGGCCGAGCGCCTCGAGCATGAAGACGAAAGTGGTGTCCTTGTCGACCAGGACTTTTTCCAGCGGATCCATCACGAACGCGAATTTGTACGCCACTGCTCGATGCCTCCTGTGTTCAGCGCGCCGCGAGATCGATCGCATTCGCCGCGATACTCAGCGCCGCGATCGCGGCGGTCTCGCTGCGGAGCCGATTCGACCCGAGTCCTGCCGCAACGAATCCGGCCGCGTGCGCCGCCGCGCGCTCGCCGGGATCGAAATCGCCTTCCGGCCCAGTCGCGATCAGTATCGCACGCGGCGCGAGGCGACGAATCACCTCGCCGAGCGGCTCGCATCCGCGCTCGCAAATTATCGCGAGGGTGTCTGCTGGCACGCTGCGAATCAAGTCGGCGAACGCGATCGGCGTGCGGACTTCCATCGGACGCGGCGTGAGACTCTGCTTGGCCGCAGCGAGCGCCAGCCGGCGCCATCGGGCGAGCCGCTCGACGCCGGGCGATTTCACGAGTCCGTGCGCGCAGACGGTGGGCCATAGCTCGCTCGCGCCGAGTTCGGCGGCCTTCTCGACGACGAGGTCCATCCGCGGACCCTTGATAATCGCGGCGGCGAGGATCAAGCGGGTCGCGAGCGGCGACCTCGACGCCGTGATGCGGACGAACGCCTGCGAGCGATCGTAGCGATCGATTACGCCCAAGTGCTCGCGTCCGTCGCGATCGAGCAGCGCGACTTCGTCGCCGGCGTGAAGGCGCATCACGTCGCGCATGTGATGCAGTTCCGCGCCTTCGACGATCGCCACGTCGCGCGCGTCGGGCGGCGAGAGAATCGAAAAACGCGGCGGCAAACTATCCATTTTGCGGCTGCGCCTCTCCGTCACTGCGGCTTCGCCATCACCAGCGTCGTCCATCCGCGATGCGTCTTGCGGCTGACGCATCGGAGCGGGCGATAGTGAGTTAGCAATGCGCCGGTTTCATCGGCGAGGAAGCCGCCGAGGACGAGGCGGCCGTTCGGCGCGAGGATGCGCTTCAGATGAGGCGCGAGTTCGATCAGCGTGTGGCTCAGGATGTTGGCGACGATCAGATCGAAGCGGCGCCTGATCGAAGTGACGGGAATCGAGGAAAAGCGAATCGACTTTTCGACGTTGTTGAGGCGCGCGTTCACGACGGCATTTTCGATGGCGATCGGGTCGATATCAATCGCGACGATATCGCGGATGCCGGTCAGCGCCATCGCGATCGCGAGCACGCCCGAACCGGTTCCCGCGTCGAGCACCGAATTCGGCTTGCGCGACGCCGCGATGTTTTCGAGCGCGCGCAGCGCGCCGGCGGTGGTCGGATGATGGCCGGTACCGAAGGCCTGGGCTGGCTCGATCACGATCGTCACGCGCGAGGGTTGGCTCTCGCGATGCCACGGCGGCGCGATCAGGAATCGGCGTCCGACGCGGAACGGTCCGAAGCGCTTCATCCACATCGTGGACCAGCCGGGATCGACGATTCGCCGCGGCGCTTCGATGCGCGAGTCGGGGGCGAGCATTCCGGCGCCGGCCAGCATGATTTGCAAGCGCGACAGTTCGCGCGGCGTGATTCGATCGAACCAGGCCTCGAGCGCGACGGTTTTAGGCGCTCGCGCGTGCGGCTTCGCCATCCCCGCGAGGCTGCATCCGAGCGCGCCGCTCGCGACGAGCATCCCGGCGGCTTCGTCGGCGAGATTCGCCGGCGTGTGGAAGGTGACTTTCGAGTACGATTGTTTGGGTGATGGCGGCATTTTTGTCGTCGTGACGACTTTGGCATCAGAGAGGGCGCGTTTCGAGACGGGCGCTTCGTGAGAGTTTGCCGGGGCTTGGTTGTGCACGAGTTCGGGTCGTTCTGCACCCTCACCCGCGCCGTTCGCATCCACAGGCTGAAGCCTGTGCCACAGTACAATCCCGCCAAAAGCGGGCGAGGTATTTTGGACGGCGGCGCTGAGAATTGAGCGCTGTTGAGAATTGAGTGAGGTGGGTTTGCGCGTGGCGCGACTGACCGCGTAAGCTTGGTGCATTATTTACGCTCGATGTGCAGATGGTGGCGAGGCGGGCTGTGCTTAACATCGCCCATCGCGGGGCCAGCGGTACCTTTCCTGAAAATACGCTAGGCAGTCTTCGCGCCGCGATCGACGCGGGCGCCGACATGTGCGAACTCGACGTTCAGCTTACGCGCGATCGCAAGGTGGTGGTGATTCACGACGACACGGTCGAGCGGACGACGGAGGGGCGGGGCGCGGTTGCGGCGATGACGCTCGATGAATTGCAGCGGCTCGATGCGGGCGCGCGATTCCAGGAAGGAGCGCATCGCGGCGAGCGCATCCCGACGCTCGACGAAGTGTTCGACGTGACGGCTGGCCGATGCGGCCTCAATATCGAGCTGAAGGCGGGCGGCGTCGAGGCGCAGGTCGCACAAATAATGAACGCGCGCAACGCCTTCGCGGACAGTATCGTGTCGAGCTTCGAGTGGGATTCACTGAAAAACATTCAACAGATCAATTTCAAAATTCGAATCGGGCTGCTCGCGGAGGAAAAGCCGGTCGAGCTGATTGCGGCGGCGATCGCGATGCGCGCGTACGCGATCAATCCGCGCTGGGACATGGTCAACGCCGATTTGTGCGAGGCGGCGCATACGCGCGGGCTGAAGGTGTTCACCTGGACCGTCGATTCGGACTCGCGGATGCGCGCGCTGATTGCATCCGGCGTTGACGGTATCATGACGAACTATCCGGAGCGGTTGCGGCAGGTGCTCGGCGGCTGATGGGACGTTTCGGCGACGACAAAATCGAAGAAGTCCGCACTCGCGCGGATATCGTGGAGATTGTCGGCGCGCACGTGCGGCTCCGTCGGGCGGGGCGCAATTTCGTCGGGCTCTGTCCTTTCCACAATGAAAAGACACCGTCGTTTTCGGTCAATGCCGAGCGCGGATTTTTTCATTGCTTCGGCTGCGGCGCGGGCGGCAGCGTTTTTAATTTCATCATGCGGGTCGAGGGCCTGAATTTTCCCGAGGCGGTCAGGTCGTTCGCGAAAAAATACGGAGTCGCGCTGCCGGAGCGCGATGAAGCGGGGCCTAAGTCGGGCGAGCGCGAGACGATGCGCCAGGCCAATCAGGTCGCGGCGGATTTTTACGCGCACGTGCTGTGGAACACGACGCATGGGGCGCTCGCACGCGATTATCTGAAGTCGCGCGGGATCGCTTCCGAAACGGCGCGCGCTTTCATGATTGGATTTGCGCCGGGCCGTCCCGCCGAACTCGCTAAAGCGCTGGAGAAGCGGGGGCTTCGCGACGCGGGCCTCAAGACCGGCCTGCTGAAGCGCGATGCGTCGGACGTGTACGACATGTTTCGCGCGCGCGTGATGTTCCCGATTCGCGACGCGCAGGGGCAAACGATCGCGTTCGGCGGACGCGTGCTCGACGCGCGGATGCCTAAGTACATCAACTCGCCCGAGTCGCCGCTCTACTCGAAGACGCGCACGCTTTACGGACTCTGCGAAGCGCGCCAGGCGATCTCGTCGAGCGCATCGACGTCGACGTCCGTCGGCAAGGATCGCGCAATTCTGGTCGAGGGCTACTTCGACGTGATCGCGCTCTGGCAAGCGGGCTTCAAGGAGGCAGTCGCGGGCTGCGGCACGGCGCTGACGGTCGAGCAACTGCGGGTGCTGAGCCGCTACACGAAAAATGTGATCGCGTGTTTCGACGGCGATACGGCTGGACGCAAGGCCTCGATGCGCGCGCTCGAGATTTTTCTGCAGGCTGGATTGCTGGGCCGCGGCATCTTCATTCCGCCCGGCTACGATCCCGACACGTTCGTTCGCGAACGCGGCGCGGAAGCGTTTGCTGAACTGGCCGACAACGCGGGATTGCTGATCGATTACTTTTTGAGCGAGCAGGCGGAAGAGGCGCGCGGCTCGATCGATGCGCGCGCGCGAGCGGCGGCGCGAATCGCCGAGACGCTGAAACTGGTCCACGATCCATTTCAATTCGATCTGCTAGCGCGGAAAGCCGCCGACCTGGTCGGTATCGGCGAGGAGGTGTTGCGCAAGCAATCGCGAGAAACCGTATCTCGCGCGGGACGGCCGCGTTCGGCGCAGATGCCGGCCGAGCGGATCGCCGCCTCCTCGGGCGACGCGGGCGCGAAAGCTGAAATCGGGCTGGTCGCGCTGGCGTTGCTGCGGCCAGAACTGCGCACGGAAATCGCGGCGTCGAACGTAGCGGCAATTTTCGAGAATGAGCGCCTCGCATCCGTGCTTGCCGATCTGTGCGGCACTGACGAGACGCATACCGCGCTCGAGCAATGGATTGCGGATCGATTGACGCCCGAGGATCAGAGCAGGCTGAGCGCGCTTGCGGTCGGCCCGCTCACTGACGACGTCGAAGAGGATTCGAACGACCTCGAGAAAGCGCGTGCGCTGGCCAAGGATTACATCACGGCGCTCGAACGGCGGCATAACCTGCGCGAAGTCGATTCGCTGCGCCGCAGCGCGGTCGAGAAAGCTCGTCATCATTCCGATCCCGATGAAGCCGCGGCGGCGGCGCAAGCGGTGATCACGCTTCGGCGACAGCGGCGCGGCGCATGATTGTGATCGAAAGCACAAACCTCGATTGGCGCAAACAACTTGAACGCGCGCCCGCATTTCAGCCCTTAATTCCGCGCGGCGAAATTGCTAAGATCATAAAGATAGATGCGCTTTGACGGGCCCATAGCTCAGCCAGGTTTAGAGCTGCCGGCTCATAACCGGCTGGTCCCAGGTTCAAATCCTGGTGGGCCCATCTTAATACCAGCGCGACAAAACCGCGCCGCTCAAACATGAAAATAAAAACCTTGAACGCGATGCGCACAACACAGTGGAGGTCGAATTGCGTGAAGAGATAAACCGGCTGATGGAACTGCAGACCATCGACCGGCAATTGAAGGAACTCGAAGAATCGCTGTCGTCGATTGCAGGGCAGGTGGTTCTGCTTCGCGAACAGTTGGAGGGCAACCAGCAAGAGCTTGACCGGCTGACCGAACAGGACGCCGAGATAATCGCATCGCGAAAAAAGGCCGAGCGCGAGCTGGCCGAAGGCGAAGTTCGAATCCGCAACAAGCGGATGCGGCTGACGCTGATTCGCAACGAAAAGGAACTGCAGGCGCTGTCGCATGAAATCGAAACGCTGAAGGACACCAATCAGCGAATCGAAGCGGAACTGCTGGCGACACTCGAAGGCGCCGACGAGCGGACCGCGAAAATCAAGGAGCTGACCCAGGCGATCGCCAAGGGACGCGCCGAACTCGCCAAGGCCGAAAAAGAAATCGCGGCGGAAGTCGAACAACTGAAGGCGTCGATCGAGAAGCACAATCGATCGCGCGAGCAAGTCGCCGCCGCGGTCGAACCGAATCTGCTCTCGCGCTACAAGATGATCTTCAACCGCCGCGCGGGCGTTGCAGTCGCGCTGGCCAAGGGCGGGACTTGCCAGGGATGCCGGATGCGTCTGCCGCCGCAGCTATACAACGAGATCCAGAAGCATCTGCAGATTCACTTTTGCCCGAACTGCCAGCGCGTCCTGTACTACGAGGGCTGACGTTCTCCGCTTCCCCTGGGGCTAGGGGCGCATCGGCGATCTCGATCTCGGGCGCGATGATGTCGGGCAATCGCGCGTCGTCGTGCTACAGTCGAGGCGCCGGAGTGAGTCGGGCGGTCGCTTCCTTAAATGGAAGAGGAAAGTCCGGGCTCCATAGGGCAGGGTGGCCGTTAACGGCGGCGCGGAGCGATCCGCGGAAAGTGGCACAGAAAATACACCGCCCGCGAGGGTAAGGGTGAAATGGCGGGGTAAGAGCCCACCGGCGCGCGAGTAATCGCGCGCGCATGCTAAACCCCACCCGGAGCAAGACCAAATAGGAGGGTGAGCGGCCCGCTCTTGAGCCCTCGGGTATGGTCGCATGAGCCGGCGAGCAATCGCCGGCCTTAGAGGAATGATCGCTGCCCGCAAGGGTACAGAACCCGGCTTACAGACTCACTCCGGCTTCTTTCAGGGGCTGTTCGCGGACTGGAATCGAGCACGATCCGGCTTCGCGGCCGCAATGGACGATTGGTGGTTGCGACATTGCGGGACTGTTCGCGGATGGCATCGCGCGCCATTCGGCATCGCGCCCGCAATTGGCGCTTGGTGATTGCGATCGTAATGCAATCGCGCAGGTTCGTGTCATTTCGAGCGCAGCGAGAAATCCCGAATCCGGGTTCCCTCGTCGCAAGGCTCACTCGGGATGACACGAACGTCCTCCGTCGAACAATTCAAATACGTCTAGCGGCTCAACATCGCCAGGTGGATTTCACCGCCCTGCAATCTGGTCGCTGCGCTCTGGCTCTCAATCTCAGTGGCGCGGGGCGTGATGCGTCGCCGCGGCGCGCGCGCGTGCGCGCAGTTTCGCCGCAGCATGCTCGAGCGGTTTCAGAATCGCGGTGCCCGAGGTCATAAACTCTGCGATTCGCGACAACGCCGCCAGATCGCCCACGCCCGTCTCGATTTCCGGCGCGATCGCGAGCGTGATTCCAGCCGGCAGATCGCGCGCAAAGCTCGCGACGCGCTCGATCTCGTCGAGCGTGCGACGCCGATAATTCTCGAAATAGTCGATCAGGCGGAAGACGCCGCCGCGCTTAACGACTCCGTCACGAACGTTCGATCGCAACTCCGCAACCTCTGCCAGATGGCCCAGCGGATCGCCGCTCGAATTCGCGACCGCCGACCAGGTGCGCTCGTCGAGGAAGCGATTGATCACGATCGCCGACAGCGTGAGCTTCTCAGCGCGCATCTCGGCGATCAGCTCGCGCGCCTGGCGCAATCGATCCGCCTCGGCCGTCGTCACCAGCACGAATCGCACGACTGGCGAATGCAGCAACGCTTCGGTCTTGCGCAAACGATCGACGATGCCGTCGATGCTGTCGGCCATCGCGGCAAAAAAATCCGTAATGGTCGAGAGCACCGTGCTGCCCGCGAATCGCTCGAGCTCGCGGACCACGAACCGCGCGGCCTCGCTGGCGAGGCGAATCGCGATGCGCGATGCCGACAGCGACGGCGTGAAAAGCCATCGCGCGGTGCGCGAATCGAGCAGCCGGATCATCCGCGCCGGGGTCTGCAGAAATTCGAAAGCGTGCGAAGCGGGCGGCGTATCGACGATCTCTAGTTCGAAGGCCGCGGTCTGATGCAGATCGTAGAGCTGTTGCAGCGCCGCGAATGCCTCCGATCCCGCAAATTCCGCCGTCAGGCTTTGGTAGAACGGATTTTCGAGAATCCTGGCCAGCCGCGCCGGGTCCGTGACGAAGCGCTCGACGATCGCGTCCCACGCGCCCTTCACGTCGAGCATCATCGCCGATAGCTGGAGCGTATTGCTGAGGCCCGCGGCGCGCAGTTGCCGTTCGCCGATTCGAGTCGGATGCCCGCCGAGGCGCGCAAGACCCAAGGCGTCGCGGAGCCGCCGCGACGGATCGACGGTGATCAGCGCGGTGCTCAGATTGGCCGACGCGCCCGCAATTCCGAGCGCCGCCGCGACCGTCGTCTTACCGACGCCGCCGGTGCCGAGCAGTATCGGGATCGATCCCCTGGTGAGCAGGTCTTTCAAATGCGGCTCCGAACGATCGTGCACGATAGCAGGAGCCGCGCCGCGAAGTCTTGCGCCAACGGTTGTCGCGACCGGCTGATACAAATTGCATCTCGATCGGACGTATCGATTAGACGATGCTGCGCCGAGGGCATAGGATTTTCGCGCGGGGAAATCAGGATGGAATGGATTGCTGCATTGATTGCCGGAGTGGCGATTGGAGCGCTGATCGGATGGCTCTTTGCGCGCGCAAACGCCGCCGGCGCGATCGCAACGGCGGTGCAGGAACGCGCCCAGCGCGAAGAACTTGCTAAGGCTCTCACCGAACTGCGCGACAAATTGGCGATAGCGCAGTCAGAAAAAGTCACAGCAGACACAGAGCTCAAAAACGCAAAAGAGAGAATTGAGCAGGAACGCGCGCTGCTCGATGACGCAGAAAAGAGACTGACCGATACGTTCAAGTCACTTGCGGCCGATGCGCTGCGTACCACATCGGACGATTTTATCAAGCGCGCGGACGAGAAATTCCGCGCCGAGCGCGAAACGGCGGGGAAGGATTTCGAAGCGCGGCAAAAGTCGATCGATGAACTCGTGAAGCCGGCACGTGAGTCGCTGACCAAGCTCGACGGCGAACTGCGCAGAATCGAGAAGGACCGGAGCGAATCGCAGGGGAATATCAAGTCTCAGCTTGAATCGCTCGGCGCACAGACGGGCAGGTTGGTGGACGCTCTCAAGACGCCTGTGGTCCGAGGCCGGTGGGGCGAAGTTCAGCTTCGCAACGTGGCGGAGATCGCCGGTATGACCGATCATTGCGACTTCTTTGAGCAGGAAAGCGTCACGACAGATGACGGGCGGCTGCGCCCCGATATGGTTGTGCGCCTGCCCGGTGGAAAGATTGTGGTGGTCGATTCGAAGGTACCGCTCAAAGCTTACCTGGAAGCACTGGAGGTGGCGGACGACGAGGCACGCAGGGTTAAGCTCAAGGAGCACGCTGCGCAGATCCGCAAGCACGTTGACCAGCTTAGCTCGAAATCGTACCAGGAGGCGCTGAAGCCGACGCCGGAATTCGTCGTTCTGTTCCTGCCGGGCGAGATGTTCTTCAGCGCCGCGCTGCAACAGGATCCTGCGTTAATCGAGGACGCTGCCTTGAAGAAGGTCGTGCTCGCCTCGCCGACGACCCTGATCGCCGTACTTAAGGCGGTGGCCTACGGATGGCGTCAGGAACAGCTCGCGGAGAACGCGCAACGCATCGCCGAGCTTGGCAAAGATTTGTATGAACGCGTGAGCACCATGGCAGAACACATCGAAGATATTGGTGGCGATCTCAACAAAGCTGTCGGCTCGTACAACAAGGCCGTCGGTTCACTGGAACGAATGGTTCTTCCCGCGGCGCGCCGGTTCAAGGAACTCGGCGTTGGCGGCAATAAGGATATACCTGAACTGAATCCGGTCGATAACGTCCCGCGCCAGTTGACCTTGACAGCGCTGCCGGAGACCGAGCGCCACGACGACTAGGCGTGCGCCTAGCGTCTATTCGGTTTCCTGGTCCGACGGCGGTGGCGGTTTTAGCTGACTGCGCTCATTGCCGGCGACGATCCATCGCTCGACTTCGGCGCGTTCGCGTTTCAGAAACGATCCGATCGCGTTGCGCAATCCCGGATGCGCGATGTAATGCGTGCTGCGCGTGAGCGCCGGATCGAAACCGCGGAGCCATTTGTATTCGCCGCCGGCGCCCGGCTCGTAGCGCTGAATGCCGCGCGCGATCGCGTGCTCGATTCCCGCGTAGTAGCACACGTTGAAGTGAAGAAATCTGACGTCGCGGAAGCATCCCCAGTAGCGCCCGTACATCACGTTCGCCTTCGCGAGATTCACCGCGCCTGCGATCAGTTCGCGGCCGTCGTACGCGCCGATGAACACCATGTTGCGTTTGAAGCGCTCGCGGATGATGCCGAAAAATTTCTCGGTGAGATACTGCCGCCCCCAGTAGAGCTTTTCGATTGTCGAGCAGTAGATCGCGTACATCTGCGCGAAAGTGCGATCGGGAATTTCCTCGCCCGCGAGCACGCGAATCTCGACGCCCTGCTCGATCATCGCGTTGCGCTCGTGACGCACCGCGGTGCGGCGCTTGTGCTTCAGCCGGTTCAGGTAATCGTCGAAGGTCGCGAAGTTCGTGTTGTGCCAGTGATATTGGTAGCCGAGCCGCTCCATGAATCCGATCGGTTCGAGCGCCGCCGATTCGTCCGGCTCGCAAAAATTGATATGCACCGACGAGAGCTTGTTGTCCTCGCAGATCGACGCGAGCGCGAGCCCGATCAATTTCACCAGGCCGGCGCGGTCGCTGCCCGGCGCAGTCAGAAATCGCCGGCCAGTATGCGGCGTGAACGGCACGCCGACCATCATTTTCGGGAAGTAGCGAATGCCCGATCGATCGGCGGCGTCGGCCCAGCCGTGATCGAACACGAACTCGCCCATGCTGTGCGTCTTCAAATAGAGCGGGCAGGCTGCGACGATGCGCTTCTTCGGCCCTTCGCGGACGACCAGATGATAGGGCGCCCAGCCGGTTTTGCGCGTCGCCGAGCCGGATTGCTCCATCGCGTTCAGCCAGTCCCATTCGACGAACGGCGAATCGTCGGGCGCGAGCAGGCCGTCCCACGCGTCGCGCGGAATTTTGTCGATGCCCTCGACGATGCCCGCTTCGACGCGCGGCGCGGAATCATTCATTTAGTGTTGGTCCCTCGGTTCGATCGCTCATCGAAATCATACACGACGATTCAGATTAACAAGGTCGGCGTCGCGCAGAAATACGGACTCGCGCAACGCCGCAAAAATTTGCCACAATACTCACCTCAACTCCGCGGATTTGCTATTCTGTTGAGGCGGGGGGAGCGTGCCCTCGAATGATGAGATGATCGATTACCTATTGAAGAACATCATCAGTGCTCGCAGCACCGACGGCGATGGCGACGATGCGGGCGGCCGCTCCGGCAATGGCGACATTGTTACCGAGCGCAAGACGCGGACCAAATCCAAAACCGCCAAGCCGCCGTTGTACAAGGTGATCCTGCTCAACGACGACTACACGCCGATGGAATTCGTGGTCGAAATTTTGAAGGCGGTTTTTCACAAACAACACGCCGAGGCTACCCGGATCATGCTGCACGTGCATCAGAACGGGATGGGAATCGCGGGCGTCTACCCGTACGAAGTCGCGGAAACCAAAGTGCATACGGTGGAGGAACTCGCGCGCGAGGCGCTGTATCCGCTGAAGTGCGTGATGGAAAAGGAGTAGAGGCCGGCCGGCCGATCTTGGATGGCTTCATCGAACAACAACATTATGATTAGCCGCGAACTACAGGTCACGCTTCAGCTTGCGATGACCGAGGCCGTCAATCGCCGTCACGAATTCGTCTGCCTCGAGCATCTGCTGTTCGCGATGCTGCACGACGTGACGAGCACCACGATTCTGAAAAACTGCGGCGCCGATCTCGACGCGTTGCGGCGCAAGCTCGGGCATTACCTTGACGACCAGGTCGAGCGGATGCCCAAGGGCGAGGAAATCTCGCCGCGTTATGCGGTCGGCGTGCAGCGCGCGTTGCAGCGCGCCGCGCTGCACGTGCAATCGGCGGGCCGCCAGGAAATCACCGGCGGCAACGTGCTGGTCGCGATGTTCCACGAGACTGAATCGCCCGCGATTTTTTTCCTGCAAGAGCAGGGCGTCACGCGCTTCGACGTGATCAACTATCTCTCGCACGGCGTATCGAAGCTCCCCGCCGAAGAACCCGAAGACAAGGACGACGAATCGAGCGAGCACGACGAGCACGAAAGCAGCCACGATCACGACGGCGGCGACGAAGAGGGCGAGCGAAAAATGTCTCCGTCGAAGGCGCTCAACACTTACGCGATCAATCTCGCCACGCGCGCCGCCGAAGGCAAAATCGATCCGCTGGTCGGGCGCAAGAAGGAACTCGAGCGCGCCGTGCACGTGCTGCTCCGCCGGCGCAAGAACAATCCGGTGTTCGTCGGCGAAGCCGGCGTCGGCAAGACGGCGCTCGCGGAAGGACTCGCGCTCGCGATTCACAACGGCGACGTGCCCGACGCGCTGAAAGGCGTCGAGATCTACGCGCTCGACATGGGCGCGCTGCTCGCGGGCACGCGCTTTCGCGGCGACTTCGAGCAACGCCTGAAGGCCGTGATCAAGGCGGTGCTTGGCAACAGCAAGCGAATCCTCTTCATCGACGAGATTCACACGATCGTCGGCGCCGGCGCCGCGTCGGGCGGCACCATGGACGCCTCGAATCTGCTGAAACCGGCGCTCGCGTCGGGCGACTTGCGATGTATCGGATCGACGACCTACCAGGAGTACAAGCGCTCGTTCGACAAGGACAAGGCGCTCGCGCGGCGCTTCCAGCGGATCGACGTGGTCGAGCCGAC
The DNA here is from genome assembly GCF_030646925.1 of Candidatus Binatus sp. Lineage (NCBI taxonomy): Bacteria > Candidatus Binatota > Binatia (SeqCode) > Binatales (SeqCode) > Binataceae (SeqCode) > Binatus (SeqCode) > Binatus sp. (SeqCode). Next base: position 15,172 of record NZ_JAUSKL010000063.1, read on the forward strand.
GCAGGACGAGGCGGTGCAAATCCTCGCGGGAATCAAGTCGTACTACGAAAAGCATCACAACGTCCGCTACACCAGTTCGTCGATCAAGGCGGCGGTCGAACTTTCCGCGCGCTATGTGAACGATCGCTTCCTGCCGGACAAGGCAATCGACGTGATGGACGAGGCGGGCGTCGCGGGGCATCTCCGCAGCGCCGGCAGCACAGAGCCGGTGACCGTCGGCACTCGCGACATGGAACGCACGGTCGCACGGATGGCGAAAATTCCGGAGCGCACGGTGTCCGCGACCGATCGCGGCCGCCTGCAGACGCTCGACGAAGACATGAAGCTCGCCGTGTTCGGCCAGGACGAGGCGATCAACTCGGTCGCTCGCGCGATCAAGCTCGCGCGCTCGGGGCTGTCGCATCCGGACAAGCCGGTCGGCGCATTCCTGTTCGCCGGTCCCACCGGCGTCGGCAAAACCGAAGTCGCGAAGCAACTCGCCAAAGTGATGGGCGTCGAGTTCATCCGCTTCGACATGAGCGAGTACATGGAGCGGCACACGGTGTCGCGGCTGATCGGCGCGCCGCCGGGCTACGTCGGCTTCGATCAGGGCGGGCTCTTGACCGACGCGATCAACAAGACGCCGCACTGCGTCCTGCTGCTCGACGAGATCGAAAAAGCGCATCCCGACCTGTTCAACATCCTGCTGCAAGTGATGGATCACGCGACGCTCACCGACAACAACGGGCGCAAGGCGGACTTCCGCAACGTGATCCTCGTGATGACGACCAATGCGGGCGCGCAGGAATTGTCGCGCGCGATGATCGGATTCCACGGCGGCCTCGGGCAGGGCAATCCGAAGAGCGTGATCGAGCGGATGTTCGCGCCGGAATTCCGCAACCGGCTGTCGGCGACGATCGATTTCGCGGCGCTCAGTCCGCCCGTGATGGTGCGCGTGGTCGATAAGTTCCTCGCCGAGTTGCAGGAGCGCCTCGACAAGCAGAAGGTCACGCTGAACGTCACCGCCGAGGCGAAAAAATGGCTCGCGGAGCACGGTCACGATCCGCGCTTCGGCGCGCGTCCGCTCGGGCGCCTGATCGAAAACGAGATCTCGCGCGTGCTCGCGGACGAGGTGCTGTTCGGCAAGCTGACCAAGGGCGGCAAGGCTAACGTCGATCTCGACGGAGACAAGTTGAGCTTCGCGTACGAGCCGAACCCGTCGCGGCAACCCGCGTCAGTCGCGTAGAGGGGAGATCGAAACCGCAGATTACGCTGATTACGCCGATTAAGATCGGCGCGACTCTGCAGCGGACGACGGCCTTACTGTTCCGTCATCCCGAGCGAAGGCTGCCGGAGAGGTGGATCTCGATCGAGCAGCGCGACAGTTCGCCCCGCCTGAGCGATCCCACCCAAAGAGCGCTTCAGAAAAGTTTGTCATTCAGAGCGCAGCGAAGAATCCCGGATCTTATTCCTTGACTAGTGTTCACCCGACGACTGCACCCTCACCGCCTCGTCGCTCAGGCGCCTCGGCCGCCTCTCCCGCAACGGAGCGGGCGAGGCATTCGAAGGCAGCCTCCGGGATGATGGAGGAGGACTGCGGAATCTGCGGTTAGTTTTTTTTACAGCGGCTTTTGCAGCACGGTCGGATGCACCCATTCGGGGCCGCCAGTCTCAGGGTGATCGATATTGTAGTGCAGGCCGCGCGATTCATGCCGGCTCATCGCGGAGCGCACGATCAACTCGGCCACCTTGGCGAGGTTGCGCAACTCGATCGTGTCCGCATCGAGCAGATGGTCCCAGTAGTAGCTGTGGATTTCTTCCTTCACCAATTCGATTCTGCGTAGCGCGCGTTCGAGCCGCCGATCGCTGCGCACGATTCCGACGTAGTTCCACATCAGGCGCCGAATCTCGTCCCAGCTTTGCGTGATCATCACGCGTTCTTCGCTGCGAATCGCGCGCCCGGGATCCCACTCCGGAAATTCCGGCGGCGCGCCCGCGCCCGACGCGACCAGTTCCCGCGCCGAGGCACATCCGCGGCGCCCCATCACCGCCGCTTCGAGCAGTGAGTTCGACGCGAGGCGATTCGCGCCGTGCAGTCCGGTCATCGCGACTTCGCCCGCCGCATACAGGCGCGGGATCGTGGTGCGGCCGTCGAGATCGGTCGCGACGCCGCCGCACATATAATGAGCCGCCGGCACTACCGGGATTGGGCCCTGGGTCAGATCATAGCCAAAGCTCAAGCATCGCTTGAAGATATTCGGGAAGCGGCGCTTGATGAAATCCGCGTCGCGATGACTCAAATCGAGGTGCACGTACTCGAGTCCGTGGCGCTTCATCTCGGCGTCGATTGCGCGCGCGACGACGTCCCTTGGCGCCAGTTCCGCGTCGGGATGATAGCGCTTCATGAACGGGGCGCCGTCGGGCAGTTTCAGGATCGCGCCCTCGCCGCGCAGCGCCTCTGAGATCAGGAATGACTTTGCCGCCGGATGAAACAGGCAGGTTGGATGGAACTGGTAGAACTCCAGATTCGCGACCGCCGCGCCCGCGCGGTATGCCATCGCGACGCCGTCGCCCGACGCGATATCCGGGTTGGTGGTGTAAAGATAGACTTTGCCGGCGCCGCCGGTCGCGAGCATCGTGGCGCGCGAAATCACCTTGCGAATCTCATGCGTATCGTGATCGAGCGCATACACGCCCCAGCAGGCGCCCGGCTTGCCCGCCGCCGGCGTCTCGACCAGCAGATTCACCGCGACGTGATTCTCGAGCGTGCGGATATTCGGGATGCGCGCCGCGGCCTCGGTCAGCGCGCGCATGATCTCGCGCCCGGTTAGATCCTGCGCATGCAGCACGCGGCGATGACTATGCCCGCCCTCCTGTCCGAGGTCGTATTCGACTTCGGTGTCGTCGGTAGCAGCAGTCTCGACCCTGGTGAAGCGCGTGCCGAGCCGAATCAGCTCGCGAATAGTCTCCGGCCCTTCGCGCACGATGGTCTCGACCGCGGCGCGATCGCAAAGACCCGCGCCGGCGCGCAGCGTGTCCTCGACGTGCGACTCGAAGGAATCATCGACGCTCCACACGCTCGCGATACCGCCTTGCGCATACGCGGTGTTGGCTTCCGAACTGCCCGCCTTGGTCAGCACCGTGACGGTGCCGAATTCCGCCGCCTTGATCGCGAAAGTGAGGCCCGCGATTCCGCCGCCGATTACCAGGAAGTCGCTGAACAGTTGCGGATTTTGTTTCGCCATCAAGGAGCCTCGATCAGGCGCATGCGGAGCGCGAAGCGGATCAAATTGGTTGCGTCATTTTGACGCTACTCGCCTCGAACGCAACCAGTCAAGCGCGACCCACCGGATCGCTGACTCATTCGGCTCTTCGACCTTGAACTAGTGCGGATCGTAGCCTTGCGCTTTGGGATTGAAGATGTGGTTCGTCGGCGGGTCCGAGTCGAGCACATTCGGTTCCTCTTCCATGTTCAGAGAAAGAAAAAACAGCGGCCGATCGCCCGTGACATAGAAGTCGTCGGCCAGCACCATCGAGGTTTCGTCGTTGGGCAGAGTCTGCCGGTTCCACATCGGCAGCAGACCGTCGGGGGTCGCCTCTCGATAGAACTGCGCGCCCAGGAAAAGGTAAGTCTCCTTGTCGAGATATAATTTGGCGGGAAGGATATTCTCCGGCGCGGCCCGCGGCGTCATCTCGAGAACATAGGCCGGCCTGACCTCGCAATCGACGTGGCCAAGCCGTGTCGCGCTCAGATTCCGCTGGATTCCTGCCCGCCCGCCCTTCGCGTCCAGGCACGCCAGCAGCGGCTGCTCGCCGAGCAATTTGTACGTGTATGCCTCCGTCTTGGGCGGCACGTATTCCCACCAGAACTGGGCGCACGCGTAGGTGCACGACTGATGCGGATAGCCGCCCCGCAATTTCATCCGCCGCCAGCGCCTCACCGCGATCGGGAAATACCACGAGTCGCTGCTCCGCGCCGGATCGAGGTATTGAATCATGATGTAGGCGTTCGGCTCGGGGCCGCAGTAGTTGCCGCGTTGCTTGTACTCGACCGGGGAATCGCGATGGTGCGAGTCGGCCAACTCCCGCATCGTATGCATGTAGCGCACGATCACGATCTGCTCGCAGCTCCCCTCATTGCGGACATCGCGATGAGCGTCATCTTCGACCAGTTGCCCGGGATGCGCGGCGTCAACTATCCACGCTCTCGTTTTCTGCATCGCAAGCAGCGTCACCTGCGGCGGGATGAATGGGCCCCAATGCCAGTTGTACGCGATCTTGACCGCCGCCTTGGGGTCGGCGCGCTCGATAACCGGGAAGGGCAGCCCGGCGACGTAATTTTGGATCACATCCTCGGAATCCAGGCGCACCTGCCCCGAGTACTGCTCCGTCGCCTGTTGATATGCGCGCGGCCATGCGATGCGCCGTGCTGGCACCACATCCACCGTCAGGCCGTGTTCGATCAGGAAGCCCATCGCCGGCGGGATCAGCGAAGCAAACTTGCTCATGTTGCCGCGATCGATCGTCGTTCCAGGCGGCGCGGATGAAGACGCTGCCGCCGCGGCAATCTCGCTTGATGGTTTCGACTCGCCCGCGGCGATACCCGCCACCGCAAGCAGGTACGCGATCAGAACCATGGCAGCGAAGCGATTCGACGCACGAGCGCGCGCATCGTACACGGTGAAGGTTCGATTCCTCACGCGGTGGAGCATCGTCGATACGGCCTACGCCGCGCAACTGCGGACCCGGAATTTTTTCACCTCGAAGACCAGGAATGACGGAGTGGCGGCTCGAAACCTACGGGAGCATCTCGATCTTGCCCGAGTCGAGATCGTAGATGCCGCCGACCACCTTCAGCTCGCGAGATTTCACCATCGCAGATAGCTCGGGCGAGTCGGCGAGTTTCGTCACGACCAGCTTGACGTTTTCGCGAATCGCATTTTCGACCGGGTCGCCCGGCTCGCCCTTCGACGCTTCGACCGCGGGGCGCAACTCGGACAGCATCGGGCCGACGTCGCCCGGCTCGTCATGACCGATCACCGCGGCGGTGACGGCGCCGCATCGCCGATGACCCAGTATCATCATGAGCCGCACGCCGAGATGCTTCACCGCATAGTCGAGGCTCTCGATCACGACCTGGTCCGCGACGTTGCCCGCGACGCGCGCGACGAAGATGTCACCGAGGCCGCGATCGAAAAGTATCTCGGGCGCGGTGCGCGAGTCCGAGCAGGCGAGGATCGCGGCAAACGGATGCTGCCCCCTGACAAGCTCGACGCGCCGCGCCGTGGTCTGATCGGGATGCGTCATTTTGCCGCTGATGAAACGCTGATTGCCTTCCAGCAGCATCCGCAAGCTCTCGGACGCGCTGACGCCGGGAGGATGTTCGTCGGCTCTGAGAGCAGTGCCGGAAATTATTGCGAACGCGATCGCAGTCAGTAGAAGAAGCTTCAGATCAGGCTTTCGTCTCATGTTGTGCAGTTCTCCGCCGGATGATTCTCGCATGGCATTGACACCGCATACACATCCGCCAGTATTTAGACAATGCGCAATCGCAAGCTGATCGCCCGCGCTCTTCCGCCGCTCGCTGCCGCTCTCGCCGCGATATTGCTGACTCGATGCGGCGACAGTCAAATCGAAGCCAACAAGCAACTGGTGCAGCAGCAGCAAACTCAGATCGAGCAGATGCAGCAGCAAATCGAGGCGCTTAAGGCCGGTCAAGCGGCGGGCTACACGCCCGGAGTCGCGAGCAACTCGACTGGATGCGACAAGGGCGTCGAGACGACCGCGACTCAGCGCGGCGGCGAACGCTTTGCGGCCGGCGATTTCGGCAAGGCGCTCGGCTACTACCAGGATGCGCTGACGGCGTGCCCCACCGACGAGCGCGCTGAGTTGAACGTCGCGCGCGCGTACGAGGCGCTGGGCGACAACGCGTCGGCGGTCAAGCATTATCGCAAGGTGGCGAACGCCAACACCGTCACCGTCAGCAACGCGCAAACGCAGGCGCAAGACGCGCTGGTGCGATTACAAGCGTCGCGGCTGCCCTGACGAATCGAGCGCCGCGCCGACGCGCCGGTTGGTTCAGGTCGGCTATCTGGTTAGATTCGAGATCGCATCGATCGCCGCGCGATTCGCGATGCAACATTCCAGATGCGATTTTCCCGATGAACGACGAGCAGGAAAACGAAGCCGCCTCAATCGATGGCGCCGACGCCAGCGCGACTGCAGCGAGCGGCCCGATCGGTATTCTGACCGCGGGTGGCGACGCGCCCGGGATGAACGCCGCGATCCGCGCGGTGGTGCGCGCGGCCGTCAACGCGGAAATCTACGTGTTCGGCTTCCGCCGCGGCTACGACGGCCTGATCAAGGATCTCGCGGAACCGCTGAGCGGCCGCTCGGTCGCCAATATCGTGCAGCGCGGCGGAACCTTTCTCGAGACCTCGCGCTCGGATGATTTCCGCTCGCGCGAGGGCCGCGCACGCGCCGCCAACAATCTCAAGCGGCGCGGAATCAGTGCGCTGATCGTGATCGGCGGCGAGGGATCGATCGTCGGCGCCACCGTCTTCGCCAATGAAACCGGCGTGCGCGTGTTCGCGGTGCCCGCCTCGATCGATAACGATATCCCGGCGACAGATTTTTCGATCGGCTTCGACACCGCGGTGAATACCGCGCTCGAGGCGATCGACCGCATCCGCGATACCGCCTTCGCCTACGAGCGGGTCTTTTGCATCGAGGTGATGGGCCGCGATTCGGGCTTTATCGCGCTCGAAGTGGCGATTGGCGGCGGCGCCGAGGCGGTCGTCGTGCCGGAGATCCCGGTAAATCTCGACGACATCTGCAATCGCGTCGAGGAGAGTCATCGCCGCGGCAAGCGCTCGTCGATAATCGTCGTTTCGGAGGGTCCCAGGACGGGCGGCGTGATGCCGGTCGCGGCGGCGCTCACCGAGCGATTGAAAGTGAATGCGCGCGTCGTGGTGCTCGGCCACGTGCAACGCGGCGGCGCGCCGACCGCGCGCGATCGCCTGCTCGCGAGCCGCATGGGTATCGAAGCAGTTAAAGCGATACTTGAAGGCGAGGCGTCGAGCCTGATTGCCGAGACGCGCGGCGAAATCGTACGGATTCCGCTGGCCGAAGCCGCCGCCCGCGAGCGCAAGCTCGATTCGTCGCTGATCGATTTGGTGCATCAGCTATCCACTTGATTTCGGATTTCCAGCCGGATTCCCTCGACTCTGTTTCAGTCGCGACTCGGCCCCTTGGCCCGAGGTCGGCTTCGCGTCCGTTCCGCCTCGGGGCTCTTAATTAAACTGCGATTCGGCGCTCCGGCCCGAATCGGCTCCGCTGCGCTCGCGCGTCGCGAAAGCTCCGCCTGATCGTACCGTGTTCTCGGGTAAACTGAGCCGCACCGGCGGACTGCGGGAACAAATTGCGGGGCTCGATGGTTATCTCGACGTCTGGGGAATTATTCTCATCGCGGACGATGAGGTCTCGCGGGGGGCATCGATGCTCCGCGCGCGACGTTAGCATCCCCGTGGGCGTTGGACATGTCTGAAGGCTTCCAGCTTAGTTCCGACATCGCCGTCGAGCGCGCGGTCGGCCTGAACCAGATTCTCCCGTGCCAATACTTCGACCTTTCCGGGGGCCATCGCCTGACCGGGGAACAGCGCCTGATGCTGGCCCTGCTCGCGGATGCGATCAACGTCTATCAACAAGGCGTAATGTCGCGAAGTACGCGAAAACGCATGCTTTATGTCGATGCCGAGCGCTGGATAATGGCGGGCCCAGGCGCGCCGCATCCGTTCAGCTTCGAGACGGTCTGCGACGCGCTGGAAATCAATCCGGGAGTGCTGCGGCGCCGGATGGTCCTGTGGAAGCACGGGATGAGCCGCGACGCCGGACCGCGCGCCACCCCGCATTTGAGGCTCAAGATCACGCCCCGCGACAAGCATATGAGTCATCGCCGCCGTCGCGCATCGAACTCGATCCCCGCGTAAGTACGACGTTGCCGATCCAGTCTCCACAGGCTAAAGCCTGTGCCACAAGAATCCACAGGCTAAAGCCTGTGCCACACGATCCAGCTTGCACAGGATAAAGCCTGTGCCATACGGACTGTCTCAGAGGAGGCACAGTGCCTTAGCCTGTGTTCGGACTCAGAGGTGGCACAGGCTTTAGCCTGTGTTTTTCCTGACCAAGCTCGACAGCCCGATTCTTCGCATCCCCGCGAAATCACAGATATAGTCGCTGCGGGATCGCCGCTGCGCCAGTCCGACTCGAATCGGCGCTATCATTCAGCACGCGATCCATGAACGAGCACGTCCAGGAGGAACTCTCATCTTGAAAGATCCATTTAGCGTCGAAGGCAACGTCACTATCGTGACCGGCGGCGGCACCGGAATCGGCGAATCGATCGCCCGGGAGTTCGCCGCGCGCGGCGCGCAGGTGCTGATCGCGAGCCGCAAGGTCGAAAACCTGGAGCGCGTGCGCGACGAGATTCGCGCCGCCGGCGGCAAATGCGAGATGGCGCAATGCGACGTGCGCGACGCCGCTCAGTGCGATCAGATGGTTGCGGCGGCGGTCACCCATTTCGGCCGCATCGATACGCTCATCAACAATCACGGCGCGAGCATCACGACCCCGACGATGCAACTCTCTCCCAACGGATGGCGCGCGGTGGTGGCGATCAATCTCGACGGCGTTTTCTTCTGTTCGAAGTCGGCGGCGCGCCAGTTTATCGAGCAGAAAAGCGGCGGCGCGATTATCAACATCTCATCGACCGCGGGCGTGCACGGCTCGGCCACGATGCTGCCGTACGGCGCGTCGAAAGCCGGCGTGATCAACCTCACGGTGTCGCATGCGAGCGAGTGGGGCTCGAAAGGCATCCGCGTGAATTGTATCGCGCCCGGGCCGATCGATACGGAAGGCGCGGCGCCGCGCGTGTGGCCGAATCCGAAGGTCAAGGAGATGGTGGCGAGGTCGCGCGCGCTGGGGCGATTCGGCACGGTCGAGGAGATCGCGTATCCGTGCATTTTCCTGGCGTCGGCGGCGTCGAGTTACATCACGGGCGCGCTGCTGATCGTCGATGGCGGCCAGGCCCCCGCCGCCTCCGAGTAGAGCTGAGGCTTAGCTGAGAGTCTGTGAATTGTTGTCGCCGCGGCCGTCTGTCATTCCCGCGCGTGGCTGCCGCGCGAGGAATCCCGGCTCCTGTTTTCTTCTTCTGCTCGCTCTCCGTCATTCTGGGCGAGTTCAGCGTGGAAGCTGGGCTCGCTCGGCGGGCTTGGGAGTTTCGAACTGCGCAGCACACCGGCCGCATTCGAAGGTAGTCTTTGGTTTGTGATCGGGCAGATTCAGAGTGTCATAGGGCATTTCAGATTCCCAATCGACTTCGCCCGCATCGTAGTCTTCAGGCTCGCCCGTCTCGCTCCATTTGCTGACGCGGTTGGTTACGACGCAGAGCGAAAGTTCGTTGATGTCGGCGTACCCGCATTTCGGACAAACAAATAAAATCATTGGCGATTCTCCTTGCTCGGACGGCGGATTAAGACACGCGACCATCCATATATCTGACTTGTAGCAGTTTTACAATCGACTACTAGGGTCTCAGATGCGCATATAAATTATGACTCTAGATTCATTTCAGCATCTGAATCGTGGTTTGACTGTAAAAATAGTGCCTCGAGTGAAGATTTTGCCAACTCGGGGCTTGACATTAGGGCGTTGGGTTCGATATAAGCCCTTCAGTGCATGGAAACGCCTAAATAACATTGCTGAAAGGGAGAATCAGATGCCAGAAGAATCTCAAACACTTCAAACCGGCGCAGACAGCAAGCTCAACGAGACGGATGGTCACATGGTCGCGGGCGTTAAGTTGGATGACGTTCGCTTCTTGGGTCGAGTACGAGCATCGCAGCTTTTCCAAATTGCACCAGATCCGCGCGAGACCGAAAACCGGAAGCGCGTAGATGGGAGCAAGGAATTGCAGGTGCTGGCACAAGTGCGCTCAGAGGTTCAGAGGATGTTTGTCGGTGCGAAGGCCAAGAACGTGCCCAGCTACGCGCGCTATATCGTCGGCGTCAGCAAACTCAATCAGGACGGACTAACTCCTCCTATCGTCCTCTATTCTGAAGAACCGTTGAAGACGCAAATCGACAGCAGGGGGATGGGCTTCATCCAAATTCCGTGGGAGCAACGATTAGTCGCGATCGATGGAGAGACACAACTCGCTGCGCGCTACGAGGCTGCCAATATTGATCCGGATACCAAGAAAGATTTCGTGCCAGTTTACATTTGCCATGGGCGCGATCACGTTTGGGCGTCTCAGTGTTTTCACGATCTCAACGCGCTTGCCGTTCAACCCAACGCGGCTCTGATAATTGCCATGGACTCGCACGACCCGTTGACCCAGATAACTCGTGAAATCGAAGTGGCGGTCCCCTTCTTCAAGGGACGGGTAAACAAAGTGCGACGACAGTTGGGGAAGAACGATTATGAAGTCGTGACGATCACTGCTTTGAGAGGTGCATGCATTACATTGGCTGAAGGGATCCGCGGCGTACAGTATGGCACGAGACCCGTGCCAGTGGATGAGAAACTAATTCCAGCAATCAGGGAAGTTGCGACGGAATGGCTGCGCGAGGTGACGTCCGCGATCGGACCCGCGATGGAGGATCCGCAGAGCTTGGCATCCGCTCCCGCAGTGCTCGCTGCAATCGGCGCAGTTGGTCATGAATTGCTTAACTTGGATGCAGCCGAACGCGCCTCGAAGAGGCAGTTGCTGATTGAGCGTTTGAGCGGTGTAGATTGGACGCGGGGCAAACAGTGGGAAGGCATCGCGGGAAAGTTCACGCCGAAAGGCAATTTCTCAGTTGGCGGAAGCAAGGAAACGGCGTACGCCGTTTACTCTGCGCTCAACGATCCTAATTCGTTAGGCTACAAAAGAATTCGTCATCAGGCCGTAGACTCTGTCATCTCGGACGAGATACAAGCACAGCCATAACGCCGCCTACATCAGTTACGCCAAAGAGCCCGGGCCTCTCAGCTCGGGCTCTTTGCATTTCACAGAGAGAATCGTTATTCGGTCGCGATGAGCTTGTCGCCAGAGGGCGGGGCGTGGTACGCCGAAAACTCCGATAGCGTGAAGAACGCGCGAAAGAGAAGAGACGAAGCCCGAAAAAGCGAAAAAGAGAGGAAATACCCAGATGCCAGATAAAAGTGTGATCGGCAAGACCGGCAAACCATTTACGATGCACGTCGATTGGAGCAAGGTGCGCGAGTTCGCCCGCGCGATCAAGGATCCCAATCCGCTCTACTTCGATCAGGAACTGGCGAAGAAGGAACTCGGCGGAGTGCCGGTGCCGGTCACCTTCCTGCAGACCAGCGCGTTCTGGACTGACGAGACTTCGAGCCCCGGCTTCGGCGGCTTCGATCTCAGGCGCATCCTGCACGGCGAGCAGGACTTCGAATTCTTCAAGCCGATCTTCGTCGGCGATACGCTGACCGGCGTGACCAAAATCGCCGACCTGTTCGAGAAGGAAGGCGGACGCGGCGGCAAGATGACGTTTCTCGTCACCGAAACCACTTACACCAATCAGAAGGGCGAAAAAGTCGCCACCGCGCGCGCGACGCTGATCGAAACCGGACAAGCGGTGAAGGCATAGCGGCGGATCGGCAAACACACCTTCAAGCGGAGAAATAAAATGGCGGCAAAGCTGAAATTTGAATCGGTCAAGGTTGGCGACGAGATTCCAAAAATCGTGATCGAGGGCGTGACGCGTCCCGATTTCGTGCGCTATGCGGGCGCATCGGGCGATTTCGTGCCACTGCACTACGATCAGACGTTCGTCGAGACGGCGGGAATCCCGACCGTGTTCGCGCAGGGGATGTACACCGCGGGGCTGCTGTCGAAGGCGGTCACCGACTACGTGGGCGTCGGCAACGTGCGCCGCTTCCAGGTGCGGTTTGCGACGCGCGTATGGCCCGGCGACGTCGTGACCTTGACCGGCAAGGTCACCGGCAAGACCGAGGCGAACGGCGAGAAGCAGATCGAAGGCGACCTGATCGTGCTGAATCAGAAAGGCGAGCCCGCGATCAGAGGCAGCTTCCGCGCCGCGTGCGCCTAGAGAGATAAGCGGGCAGAAGAAAAGGAAAAGAGAAGAATTTCCGAAACCTCAACGCGAAGCTGACTTCGGGCCGGAGGGCCGAATCGCATTAAAATTAAGATGGGGCTTCCCCCGGGAATGAAGTTGCGCGCCACGCGCTGTCAGTAAAGGGGGCGAGAAGATCGCTCCGAACACCTCGCCCGCTTGGTTGCGGGAGAGGTCGCCGAAGCGCGTCAGCGATGAGGCGGGTGAGGGTGTAGTCGGCAGATGAACAAAGCCAGCAAAAAGATCCGGGATTCTTCGCTTCGCTCAGAGTCACAGAAATAATTTGCCGACAGAGATCTTTTCGACTTGTGCGAGTGGCGACTGCACCCTCACCCGCGCCCGGCTTTCCGCCGTGCGCGACCTCTCCCGCAACCAAGCGGGCGAGGGAAAGAAAGGCAGCCTTCGCTCAAAAAAATTCTCAGACTCTGCGCGTCGCCTCACTTGCTCTTTTTCGGCGTGAATGCGTGGTCGAACACCCAATCGCCGACCTTGCGGCCCTGCGCGATACCCTCAGTCTTGTCGAAGCGCCAGTGGATGCCGAGATAAATCCGGCTCTGGCCGTTTTCCTCCTCGGCTTGCGACAGCGATCCGTAACGGCGGGTAACCTTGGGCCGCGGCACACCGTTATGATCCTTGGTGACGCCGTTGAATTCATCGGACATGAACCGGAAGGCAATCTGGTCTGTTCCATAAAAGTGGCGCAGAGTCTCGAACAGCGCGCCGCCAAAGCCAGCATGCCCTGACGGGTAGGCAGGGAAGGGCGGCGTGAAGTTCACCGCAATCAGATTGCTGGCGGGCGCGCCTAGAGGCGACCATGCCGGATCGCCGATCGTGGCCGGATTGCCGTCGCCCAGCCCGGTCGGACCGGTGCCCGGGTCCGACTCCTGGATGCCGGCGACCGGACGCCAGTACTGGTAGAAGTACTTCGATTCCCAAATCGCGATGCCCGCGTCGGCCATCGACGTATTGACCAGCGCGAGCAGTCGCGAGAACTGCACGACGTCGGCACTGGTGCCAATCTGGTCGGCGATATGCACCGTGATCTGATTGTACAGGCGCGGCGGCGCGCAGAGGCTCGGCGTGCCGTCGTAGGCCCAGAAGGTGCCGATCACGGTCTGCTCGGGAGTGCGCACGGTCGGAGTGCCGATCCCGTCGCCGCCGATGCTCTTCTCCTCGTCGTATGCGGAGGTGTATTCGGCGCTGGTCAGCGCGGGCGGAACCGGTGCGCGAAACTGGCTCGATGAAGCGAGCACGAAGGGCTGGACGTCGCCCCAGTACGCGCCCAGCGCTAGCCCTAGCAGGCTGATCGGATCCTGGCGCCACATCCCGGGCAGGAGGCTCGGGATGAAATCGACACCCATGTGCGGTTCGGGAATCTGCGAGCCGTCGTTGGCGCGCATCCCGAGGATCGCGCTGGCCGCACGATGGCCCAAGGCGATGCCCTTTGCTTTGGCGTTGCGCTGGCCCGGCCGCATCGTGGTCAAGTCTTGGACCAGCAGGGTGTCGAACGTCGGCGCCTGCGAGGGGAACAGCGCAGACAGCGTGTCATGCGCGGCCTGCACGATCGCGGAATCCATCGAGGCTGCGGGCGCGCGGTGAATTCCAGTGTAGGTCCGGCACTTGCCGCTGATCGCGTTGATCGCGTCGAACATCGCAATATGAACGATCGCCATCGCGCGGCTCGCGCGGCCGGGGCCGATCTGCTCACCGAACAACCGGGTCTCGCCCGGCGCCGGCGGAGTGTGATCGAGGCCGCTCGCGTCGATCGCGATCTGGTTCCAGCGCCGGAGCAGCGCCACTCCGCTCGAATGATGAGCGCCAGAAGCCTTCGCCTCCCCGCGATATCCAGTCAGTCCAATTGAAAGAACGACGATAGCCAGCGCAACCAGACGCGGCCTGCGCCTCGAGATACCGATCATCACAGTTGTCCCCCGCTGCGAGAATGAAACTTCGCCTGCGACGCCTTCTCGTAACCCGAACGGCGCACGCATGACAAGCGGAACTCGCTCTTCGCACGAAAACGAGCTTCCGAGCGTCAGACGACTTGAATAGATAGATTCAACTCTGGCGGGGCCTTGTCCTATTGTGTAAAAGCAAGATTCGTCTGACAGCGTCATCCGCGGGATGGCTGTTGAGCGCGATTTTCCTCGCCGGCGTGACCGGCTTGATCCGCAACGACTGAGCGATTTCGCCGCAAAATCGGGAGCTTAGGCTCTTCAAACGGACCCTCCCGATGCTCCACCTCGTTTCTGTTGAAGAATCTTCAAACAATCTTTCGTTCCGCTTGATTAGTTAGGCAGAATCAGTCAAACAAGTGCGGTCAGTAGCCAAGTTAGGCATTGATTGCCTCGCAGCGCGTGGCGGAGGAGCATCAAACACATTCCGATGAGCGAACCCCGGTACGTTATAATCCACGGCCATTTCTATCAGCCGCCACGGGAAAGTCCGTGGACCGGCCTGATCGCGCCCGAGCATGGCGCCGCGCCCTTCCAGAACTGGAATGAGCTGATACTCAGCGAATGCTACACCGCCAATGCCCACGCGCACACGATGGAAGGGCCGGTGGTTCACGTCCGCAACAACTATGAGGCGCTCAGCTTCGACTTCGGGCCGACGCTGGCAGGATGGCTGGAGACGCACGGCAAGGCGGCCTATCGCGCCATAAAGCGCGGCGACAGTCTTTCGAGCGAGCATCGCGGCGGCCACGGCAATGCGCTCGCGCATCCGTACATTCATTCGATTCTGCCGCTGCTGCCGGCGCGCGATCGCGAGCTGCAGATTCACTGGGGAATCGAGGACTTTGTTTTTCGATTCGGGCGCCGGCCGATGGGGATGTGGTTGCCCGAGTGCGCAGCCGATGACGATACGCTGGCCTCGATCGCGGCGGCGGGCCTGAAATTCGTCATTCTCGCCGCCGACCAGGGAAGGTGGCATGGCCCGGAGGCAGACAGCCGCTCGGGCGGGCCGTTTCTGTGGCGCGGCGGCGATTTGAGCCTCACGATCTTCCGTTCCGATCGCGAGCTTTCAGGAACAATTTCGTTTGGCGAGGGATTGGCGGACGGCGCGCGCCTTGCCGAATGGATCGCCGTAACCGCGCTCAGCCTGCAACCCGGCGCGGCGCTGGTGATTGCGACGGACGGGGAGACGTTTGGGCATCATAATAAGCACGGCGCGGCAGAACTCGCGCGCGCGCTGATTCTGCTCGAACGGCGCGAGGATGTGATCCTAACCAACTGCGCCGAGTACCTCGAGCATCATCCGGCGCGCGGCGCGTTCGAGATCGCGAGCGCGTCGTCGTGGAGCTGTCCGCATGGCGTGGAGCGATGGCGCTCGGATTGCGGATGCCGGCTCGATACCAACACGTCGCAGGAGTGGCGCGAGCCGTTTCGCGCCGCGATGGAGTTCGTGAAGAATCACACCGAGGCAGTTTACGATCGCTTTGCGCCGGCGATCGTGAAAGAGCATCGCGCGGCGCTGTGCGACGGAATCCGCCTGCTGATCGATCGCAATCCCGCGATTCACGACGAATTTTTCACCCGCTACCAGGTGCTCAACGAGTCCAATCGCGAGACGCTGCTCCGGCTGTTCGAGATGATCCGCGCAGGGCAGGCGTCGCTCACGAGTTGCGGGTGGTTCTTCGACGATTTCAGCGGGCATGAAGGGCGCTGCACGCTGCGTTGGGCCGCGCGCGCGGTCGAACTTGCGGCAGAGCACAGCGCGAGTATCGAGTTCGAGTTGCTCGAGCGGCTGCGCGAAATAAATTCGGGCATCCACGACAATAGCAACGCCGCAAGTCTGTACCTCAGCCTCAAAACGCGCGAAGCTCGGGGGCGAGTTTAACTTTGCGGCAGGTCTAATTTTTCGGATCAATCAAAATGCCCTCGAACGAATCGTCACATATCGACTCAGTCTTGAGCGAGGTGCGGAAGTTTCCGCCCCCGCCCGAATTCAGCGCGCGCGCGTCGGTGAAAAGCCTCGCCGAATACGAGGAACTGCGCCGCCGCGCCGATAGCGACCCCGATAAATTCTGGGCGGAATGCGCCCGCAACCTGCATTGGTTCAAACCATTCGGCAAAACGCTCGAATGGAATTTTCCGTTCGCCAAATGGTTCGTCGGCGGCACGATCAACGCCGCTTACAATTGCCTCGATCGCCATCTTGAAGGAGCGCGCCGGAACAAGGCCGCCCTGATTTGGGAAGGCGAGCCCGGCGATTCGCGCGTGCTCACCTACCAGATGCTCGCGGACGAGGTCGCGCGATGCGCCAATGCGCTGAAGAGCCTCGGCGTCAAGGACGGCGACCGCGTGGCGATCTATATGCCGATGGTGCCGGAGGCGGCGATCGCGATGCTCGCGTGCGCTCGAATCGGCGCGATCCATTCGGTGGTGTTCGGCGGCTTCTCGGCCGAGGCGCTGGCCGATCGAATCAACGACGCGGAAGCGAAGGTGTGCATCACGGCGGACGGCGGATGGCGGCGCGGGCAAATCGTCGAGCTGAAGCAGAACGTCGATGAAGCGCTGAAGAAGTGCCCCTCGGTGCGCAAGGTGCTGGTGCTGAAGCGCGTCGGCAACAAGATCGAGATGCGCAAGGGGCGCGACGTCTGGTGGGATGAACTGGTGCCGGCGCAATCGAAAAAGTGCGAGGCGGCCGAACTCGATTCGGAGCATCCGCTGTACACGCTTTACACGTCGGGCACGACCGGCAAGCCGAAAGGTGTGGTGCATACGATCGGCGGATACTTGACGCATACGCTGATGACGATGAAGTGGGTGTTCGATCTCAAGGAAGACGACATCTACTGGTGCACCGCCGATATCGGCTGGGTGACGGGCCATAGCTACACCGTTTATGGGCCGCTCGCGGCGGGCGCGACGGTCTTGATGTACGAAGGCGCGCCGAATTTTCCGGAGAACGATCGCTTCTGGCGAATAATCGAAAAGTATCACATCAGCATCTTCTATACGGCGCCGACGGCGATTCGCACGTTCATCAAATGGGGCGAGTCGTGGGTGACGAAGCATGATTTGTCGAGCCTGAGACTCCTCGGCACAGTCGGCGAGCCGATCAATCCCGAGGCGTGGATGTGGTATCGCAAAGTGATCGGCGGCGAGCGATGCCCGATCGTCGATACCTGGTGGCAGACCGAGACCGGCGGAATCATGATCAGCCCGATGCCCGGCGCGGTCGCGGCCAAGCCCGGCTCGGCGACGCTGCCGATGCCGGGAATCGCAGCGGATATCGTCACGCGCGACGGCGCGAGCGTCGGCGCGAATCAAGGCGGCTTGCTGATCGTGCGGCGGCCGTGGCCAGGGATGCTGCGGACGATCTATCGCGATCCGGAGCGCTACAAGAGCCAGTACTTCGTGCAGATCGATCAGTGCTACTTCACCGGCGACGGCGCGCGCCGCGACGCGGACGGCTACTTCTGGATCATGGGGCGGGTGGACGACGTGATCAACGTGTCGGGGCATCGGCTCGGCACGATGGAAATCGAGAGCGCGCTGGTCTCGCACGAGACGGTGGCGGAAGCGGCCTGCGTCGGCCGTCCCGACGCGATGAAAGGGCAGGGCGTCGTGGCATTCGTCACGCTGGAAGGCGGACGCACCGGCGACGACAAGTTGCGCGAGCAATTGCGCGCGCACGTCGTGAAGGAGATCGGAGCGCTCGCGCGGCCCGACGAGATTCGCTTCACCGACTCGCTGCCGAAAACGCGCAGCGGCAAGATCATGCGGCGGCTGCTGCGGCAAATCGCGGCAGGCGACGAGACGGTCGGCGACACCAGCACGCTCGAGGATTTGTCGGTGCTCGCGAAATTGCGCGACGACGACGAGTAATCGGCGCGCCGCGGTCCTATCCCTCGCCCGTTCTTTAGGCGAGTATGTTAGGCTTGACACTCATCGTAAAGAGTACTGGCGGCGGCCTCAGCGCAGTGACAAGGCCAGCCCAACTACTTGTTGATAAAGGTGGTCAATATCGATTGCGATTAGGTGAGAAGTCATGCCAAAAGCGAAACCGGTTTCATTGCATCCATTGACGTTCCATGAAGCGATTAAAGCCTTGGTCGGTGTTGATCCTGATAGCGTCGGCATTAGTTCTAAGCGCCGTAAAAAACGCAAACGCGCAATCACCAAACCCAAGCCCACATCCAGCACAAAAAAGTAAACGCACCGCAGCACACCGCGAGGCATCCACCAGCCCAATATCGACGCCTAGCAATCAAGGCGGTTCCAAACCAACCCCCGCA
Source organism: Candidatus Binatus sp. (assembly GCF_030646925.1). Lineage (NCBI taxonomy): Bacteria > Candidatus Binatota > Binatia (SeqCode) > Binatales (SeqCode) > Binataceae (SeqCode) > Binatus (SeqCode) > Binatus sp. (SeqCode). Next base: position 33,529 of record NZ_JAUSKL010000063.1, read on the forward strand.
ACCACCAATAATTATTCCTACAGCTACAATTACTACCGTCCATCCTCTGAAAGCCCGCCTGTTCCATTTCAAATAGCCACCACTGTCATTTTGCTGCTTTTTACTGGTGGCCTGTGGTGGACTTCCATTCAACAATGGCGGGCTATCAAGCAATCGATAACCACCGATCGACCATACTTGTTCGTCAGCGTTTTGAATTTTGGCGATAAGGCGTTTCATTTCAGCGTGCGTCTGCAAGATGACGAAGACTCTCCGATTGTGCGACAGGTTCCCGTCCCCATAGTTACCTTTACGAATTACGGACGAACGCCAGCGGTCATAAAGAGAGTCTTGCTCAGCTTCGAACCGTTCGAATGTTCCGACTACTCGCCGGGCAGGCATGAGCGGCACGGTGGATGGGACGATAGACTTTTTGAAGAACCCCTCGAACGACAGGGCGTCCCTGCTAATGGGAGCGTGCAATTCGAGGTTCTTAGTAAATTCAGCAAAGGCTTTGACGTATCGACTACCTTGTACAAAGAACTGATTAGCCTTGAAAAAGTCTTGGTTGCATACGGACGAATTGAGTATCGAGACGTTTTCAACGTGGAGTCGTTTTACACCACAAATTTTTGTTGGATTCTCGATATTACGAGCATGGAAAACATGGAAAACAGACTGTTTGTCGGTCCATTGACCCACAACAGCCATACCTAAGCGCGAACGTATGTTGTTTTCGAGCCGCGCGAGAGAACAATGTTCGGACGTGAACTCATGTCGCGGGAATACCTACTTGTCACAACGCAGATGCAATATGAAGCCCATAGCCACATAACCAACCAGCCAAAGATGAGCAGCAATCCACCAACGCCATTTTTGCGGTCAGTAAGCAAAATAGAGCCCCAGAGAAGAAGCGCCACCCAAACTATCGCGAGCGCGATACAAATAACCCGATGAGATGCTCGTTGACTTGGCCAAGTGCTCAAGCATGGACGAACTTTTTCATAGCCGGGTTTACCGGCCTGCTCATGCTTTTCACGTTGTGGCAGTATCAGTTGGGCGTAAGCACGCAGCGTGCGGCGGTATATCTCGGGTTGCCGAACGGGCAAGTTGCGGATTTTGTCGGGGAAAAAGACACCGATCAACTGGTGCTCTATTTTCGCAACTACGGCGCTTCCACCGCCGAAAACACCGTGATCGAATTTTGGCCAGTGGTCGCAGAAATCGGCGATACCGTCCAACAATGCGTACCTAAATTTCAGGGCTTTAATCGGCGAGAACGGCATCTTCCGGGGATACAGATACCTCCCGGTTTCCCTTACGCCGCGTATATTGCTTTTCCTCACAATGATCGCGAGCGGATCGATGCGGGACAGGCTATTTTTAATATTATAGGTCGAATTAGTTACACCGACGCGTTTGGGCAGTACTGTCAAACGTTCGCTATTCAACACCAGCACAGTCCGACCGCGTTCACGATTTCCACAGAGCCCAGTCCCGATTTTTGCGACACCGCAAAGGGACACGCCATGATCTTCATGTCCGTGAAAACTTCCCCAACTGAACGCACCGAATCGAAGCCCCTCACACTTCGTCGCTGTCCGCCTTAGTTCGGAGTAACACCGGCCTGTCGCCCACATGTGGCCGACCAGCACCATGAGTGTCAAGCCTAACATAATCCCGTTATTTTACGGGAGAGGGCGCCGAAGTCGCGGAACGCGACGAGGCAGGTGAGGGTGCTGGATCGCGCGGTAATGCACTCTCGTGTCGGATTCTCCATGACTAGCCGCCTAAGCCGGTGGCAGCGAAATCGCAGATGAATAGAGTCTTGGGTTGGTGCACTTGCAGGCGATCCGGCACCCTCACCTACCCGCCGCAAGAGCGGCGGGCCTCCTCTCCCGTAAAATAACGGGCGAGGTATCGGACGGCAGGCTCCGCTCAAGATGACGGAAAATACAAAGCAGCGGCAGGAATCAGAGGCGGATGCGGAGGTGATCGATCATTCGATCGTGGTGCGGCGCGGGGGACATCACCTCGACGGCGTGGCCATTGCCCGGCCCCGGCGGACCCTGATGCGGATTGTCTTCCGGCAGATGCAGTGAAATCGGCATCGGGCTGAACGTCACGATGAACAGCGCGATCGTCGCCCACGCCGCGATCGTGCGGCGCGAATCGAGCGGCGTGTCGCGATCGGCCGTCGAAGGATGCCCCACGCCGAGCGCGACCGACAGGATCGCCCACAGCATCCATCCCCACCAGGGATTGCGGCCTAGTGCCAGCGGCACCAGCACCAGCAGGATCAGCGTGATCACGAACAGGATCGAGATGGTGCGATGACGCCGCGGGAAGAGCGCATAGGTGACGTGGCCGCCGTCGAGCTGGCCGACCGGCAGCAGGTTGATCGAAGTGACCAGCAACCCGAGCCATCCCGCGAAAGCCGCAGGATGCAGGTTCACGTTGACCGTGTTCGGGTCGAGGCCGAGCACCAACCGCGAAAGGCCGAGGAACAGAAGCGAGTTGCCGAGTTCATACCCGCCTTGCGATTTGTCGAGCGGCGTCACGTCGGAGAGATAGAGTCCGATGATGAGCGCGGGAATCGCGACCAGCACGCCCGCCCACGGACCGGCGGCGCCAATATCGAACATCGCGCGCCGCGTGCGCGGATTCGATCTCATCCGGATGAAGGCGCCGAAGGTGCCGGTGATGAATGGCAACGGCGGCGCGGGGATAAAATATGGCAGCGTCGTATCGACGAGATGATTGCGCGCGGTGAGGTAATGACCCATCTCATGCGCGAGCAGAATCGCCATCAGCGGAATCGAAAAGGTGAGCCCGTTGCCGAGCGCTGAGAGGGTCGCGAACGGATGCCCGAACAGTGCGACGATCGTCAAAATCGGATGCAGCAGCAGCGCGACCGTCAGAGCGATCGGATGCGCCAACATGAAGTCTTCGCCATCCATCATTGCGCCCGCCATCGTGGTGGTCAGCATCGTCAGCAGGAACAGCACGGTGATCAGCGGCGGGATGCGCGGAGGCCCGATCGATCGATCCACGGCCGCGGTCGGCGCCGCATAGCGCGGTATTTCAACCAGTACCGCGGATGATCGTTTGGGTGAGGCGACTTCGTCCATCGTTGATAGTGGCGTTACTTGCGCCTGGCGGAGACGGCCAGAATCACCCCGGCGCCCGGCTTTGCATCGAAATGCTGAGCGGCATTGCCGTCGCGGAGGGCGATTTCGAGCAGATTGAAGCTACCAAATATCGCGAGAGGAGCACCTTTGGGCGCAAGCGCGTAGCTATCAATTATTCTAATCGCCGCACCACGATTGATCCTAACGGAAACCTTCTGGGTGGGAAAGCAAGCGGCGAATCGCGCGACCGTTTCCCGATCGAGATTCGTCACCAGGTTGCCGTAGGTATCGACGTAAATGACCTCGCCGCTGAGGCGCGAATCCGATTCGACGGGACGCGGCAGTTCGAGTTGATGCCATGATTTGAGCTCCGGACCGAGCGCCGTCAGCGGCACTCCGTTCCAGATATGCGCGGCGGCCGGCGCGAACACGTCGCGGCCGTGAAAAGTGGGACTGAGATTCGGTAGTCGGTACCGCGTTGACGTCAACCGCACGGCGCGCTTGATCTCGCCGGCTGTCGCGGCGAGCGACAGCAAGCCATTGTCGGGACCGACGAAGCGAGCGCCAGTGCGAGTCTCGAGCGCGATCGCGTCGCGGCTCGTTCCGACGCCCGGATCGACCACCGCAAGGAACACGCTGCGCGCCGGAAAATATTCCTGACTCTGCGCCAGCGCGAGCGCGCCGGCCGTCACCGACTGCGGCGGGATGCCGTGAGTAAGATCGATGACGCTAGCGTCGGGAGCGATCTTCGCGATCACTCCTTTCATCACGCCGGCGTAATGATCGCGATAGCCGAAGTCGGTGAGAATTACGATCGGAGAGCGGGCAGGTTTGCGCGGCGGCATTGCGGTAGTAAACCGCTAACGCGATCACCGCGCAATTTGGATCGTCGAGCGAACGCCGACGAGTTTGCGGCGTCACTCGAGTGGATAATTTCAATCGGCCAACGCTCGGCCATCAAATTCGATTCCGGTTGCGAAACTTCAGCCACGAATTGCCCTTAGGATTCGAACAGCACTCGCATCGTTCCGCCGAAGCGGCCCTTCAGCCACATCACGACGCTGACGGCATCCGCGGTGTCGGCCCACGGGAGCGCTTTCCACTGATCCGCGATGGCCATCGACCACGCGTGCGCGGTTTCATCACGTTTGAGGCGAATCACTTTCTGAGGTTCGATATTTGCGGTTTCCATATTCATGCTCCGGTTTCAGACTGGTGGTGGCTCAAGTTTGATGCCCTTTTTTCGTTCGGTCTCTGCCTTGTAAAGCATCGGCCGTGCCAACGTCGGCGCGCTGGCATTCGCGAAAATTCCGGAGATTTTCAAAGGTTGGCACCGCAGTTGCTGACGGTCGGGTGTGCGCGGCGTGACCGAAACCGCAACTCGGCGGTGCGGATTTGAGACATCCGATGACCCCCGAGCAAATTTTACTGGTTGCGGATCCGATGCGCACGACCTGACTTGCTCGATCGAATGCATACGCCGGGGTTTGATGACTAATCGGGGAAGGGAGCCAGTCGCTGTGAGTCAGTCGCGCGGTGGGACGGATACGTAGCGATTGCCGCGCTCGTGAAATCGCCATCGTTTGGCGGCCCACACTCCCGCGTAATCGACGTTGATCCGTGCCGAGCGGCCGATCGCCTTGACGCGATAATCCGAATGCTCGAGGAACAGTTCATCACCGCACAGATCGCGGCCGTAATCATCGCCGGTGATTGCCAATGCCTGCGTCAGTTTCCCCGGTCCATTGGTCAGTTCGCGCGAGATGACTGCTTTCTGCCGCCGATACGCCATCAATTCGAGGCCACGCGTCGGCTCGAGCGCGCGAATCAGCACTGCGTGCGGATCTCCTTCTGACGCGACTACCAGGTTCATCGCCCAACTAATTCCGTAGAGCCGAAACACGTAAGCGTGGCCCGGCGGACCGTACATTGCGGCGGTGCGCCGAGTGCGGCCTCGCGAACTGTGCGCCGCGAGATCGCGGGGGCCGCGATACGCCTCGGATTCGACGATGCGGCCTGCGGTTTCGCCGTCGGGCGTCCGATGCACCAAAATTTTACCGATGCACTCGCGCGCGACGACCAGCACCGATCGAGCGTAAAAGTCGCGCGTCACTTTCATCGGTAAAAATAAATGCCGGGTCCTTAAATTCGAGCGGGCGAGGCGGCGGAAGCGGCTCCGGCGGCGAGGCGCGAACGCTCTTCGTCGAGCGGCAAACAGGCGAGAATCGCAAGTGCGCAGACTACCGAAACTCCGATGAAGGCGATGATCGCGAACGAGTAGCTGCCGGTCACGTCGAAAATTAGTCCCATGACAATCGGCCCCGTCGCGAAACCGACGGTCGCAAAAATCCCGGTGATTCCCATGATCGAGCCGAGCCGGCGCACGCCGAGCGACTCGACGATCACCAGGGGCATCAGCACGCCGGTGGCGCCTAACGCGAGACCGAAGAAGGCGACGAAGGCGCCGAGCGCAATTGAGTGCGACGCCGCGAGCATCAGGAACATCCCGGCGATCCACGCGACGAAAAGTCCGGCGAGAGTATGTTTCGCGCCAAGCCGATCGACCAGCGGACCGATCGCGAGCGTGCCAATCGTGACGAACACGAAGAACACGCCGAACACCTTGGCCGAAACTAGCGGCGTGTAGCCGAGGCCGATCAGGTAGGCAACGAAGTGTGCCAGGACACCGGTGCTCGCGACCGCCGACAGGAACTGCGCCACCCCGATCAGCCATAGCGAGCGGGTGTGAAACGCCTCGCTCAGTTCGAGTCCGGGAACTTCGGGCATCGCGCTCACTTCCGACGGGTCGGGGATTCGCGGCTGGTCGTCAGGATGAGTTCGTACGGCGATCAGCAGGAATGGCACCGCGACGATTATCATCGGCAGGCCCAGCATGAAGTAGCCGGTGCGCCATCCACCGTATGCGATCGCGTAACTCGCCAGCACGCTCATCGCGGTGCCGCCGAGTGACGCGCCCGAATAGGTGATACCGAGCGCGGTGCCGCGCCGTCCGCCGAACCAGTTGGCGACCACCAGCGAAGTGGGAATCACGGTGGAAGCGGTGATACCGACGCCGACCACGATGTTGATCAGGATGAACTGCGCGAACGAATTCGCGAGGCTGAGACTCATCAGGCCGAGCGCGACGGTCATTACGCCGCCGACCATAATTTTGCGCGCGTCGATTCTATCGAGCATCCAGCCGACGATCGGACCGCTCGCGCCGGCCGCGAGCGCCGCCGCACCGCCGAGCATCGAGACTCTCGCGCGGCTCCATCCGTAGGCCTTGATCAGCGCCGGGAGAAAGACGGCGGCGGCGTTCACCGAGCCGCCCCATACCATGAACATCGTGACGAAGAGCGCCGCGACGACGTACCATCCCTGTTTTTCGCGTTGCGACATCACGCACAGACCTCAAAAATCGGCGAGCAATAGTCAATCCAGCAGCAGAACGTCCCGGCAACTATTTCATAGATCAGGAAGCAGATCGAAATGGCGGATTTGGCGAGGCGAGCAGTGTTACGTCGCGAGCGGGATCGCGATTTGACAGTGCTGCGATTTCGCATCTAGACTTGAGCGAGAGCGGGTGTAATTCAGTGGTAGAATGCTAGCTTCCCAAGCTAGATGTCGCGGGTTCGACCCCCGCCGCCCGCTCCAAATCCCAATCGTCGATAATAAGGAAAAGATCGCTCGATTTGAGTGATCGCGTCTGCTGTGATTACTTCGTAATCACAAAGGGTGAATGGTTCAAGCCATGAAAGCACGTATTGTGCGTATCGGTAACTCCCGAGGTGTCCGTCTGCCGAAGCCGCTGATTGTGGAGGCCGGCCTCTCAGAGGATGTTGAGCTCTCCGCGCGGAATGGCGCGATCGTCATCTCTCGCGCGTCACGTCCCCGAGCCGGTTGGCGCGACGCGGCACGGCGCGTCCGTGAGACCGACGGCGATCGACTGCTCGATGAGCCTACCCGGACCCGCTTCGACGATGAGGAGTGGGAATGGTATGGGCGCGAATATCGAGGCTCTTCTGCGGTTCACATGTCGAGCGGCAGCTCGAGATAATTCTGATAGATGAAATCGCGATGCGCCAGTAATTCCGGCGCGAGTGCGGCGCGCACGACCGGGTCGGTGCAGTGATAGCCGCGGCGGAATCCGGGCGCCATCTTGCACACCTCGTCGGGCAGCGGATCGATCAGCGCCGCGAATGCTGCCCAGTAAATATCCAGCGCCGACAGCGCGTCGCCGACCAGAAAGCGCGAGCCGCGCGATTGCTGATTCTTCAACTGGGCGCTGAGCCGTTCGACGATCGCGGCGACGCGGCGCGGCGCCGCTTCGGCGAGAATCGCGTCGTAGCCGTATTTTTGGCCGAGAAACTCCGACGGCTTGCGCGCTTGCTCCGGCGCCTTGGGACTGGTCAGGGTGGCGTGAATGAGCATCAGGCGCCGCTGCCAGCCGAAGCCGTTCTCACCGCATAGCTCGTTGCTGAGACCGAACATCAGCACGCGATCGTCGATCGGGTCAGGAATCAGCGGCGGATTCGGCGCGAGCCGCTCGCAAAGATAAAGTTGATCGATCCAGAGGCTGCGCGGCCGCTCGTCCTCGAACACAAACGCGGGCGCGGTGGTTTGCGCGGTCCATTTGAGCAGCGCGAGATTATCGCCGGCGAGTTCCTGGCGCACTCTCACATACGGAATTTTCTTGACGTAGAGGATTCCCTTGGCGGCTTCGCTCCACGGGCCCGGCACTCCGGGTGACAGGACCACGCGGAGCCCGCGCATCGCGATTGCCTCTTCGACTTCGACGTAACTGGCCATGATTTATCTCCCGACGAACGTCCCTGCTCGATCGCCGCGGCGCGATCGGCGACGATGCCGCCGATCGCGCGCCTCATTTCGTATCGTGGACGCACCGCATCGCGGCGTGCTTACGGCAGTTTGCGCACCTTCGCGTTGGCTTCGCGGCCGAGGCATTTCTGCAGCCACGCCTGCGCCGTCGGCGTCGCCGATTGATCGAGCCGAATCATCGCCGCCCAGCTCAGGACCGACGCAACGTTCAAATCCGCGATCGTGAAACTGTTGCCGAGCAGGTACTCGCGCCCTTGCAGCGATTGGTCGAGCACCTTGAACGGCGCCTTCAGGGCTTCGACCGCCGCCAGCGCCGCATTCTCATCGCGCTTGTCGGGCGGGTTCATGACCCGATTGCGCAGAATCGACATCAGATGCGGTTCGGCCTCGGTCATCCCGAAAAAGCTCCACTTGTAGGCGGCGGCGTGGCCTGCGAGATCCGACGGCCAGAGCGAATTCTTGCCGTACTTTTCGGCGAGGTAGAGATTGATCGCCATCGATTCCCACACGACGATGCCGTCGTCCTCGAGCACCGGGACGTGGCCGTTGGGATTGCGCTTCAGATTGTCCGCCGACTTGGCCTCGGCAGGCGCGACCGGAACGTGATCGTACTTGACGCCGAGTTCTTCGAGCGCCCAGAGCGAACGGGCCGCGCGCGACTTCGAACTTCCATAGAGTGTGGTCATAGTGAAATCATTCCTCCGTTGGTCAGCTAGTTGTAGTACGGCTAGTTGTAGTACGAACTCGATGCGTTTGCATCTCCGGGAGAACGTAGGAGTCGCGCGGTGAGGAACCGCGGATACGTTACCTGAAAAACGAACCGTTACCAGAGCTGATGGAGGGAACAGACTTGAAGCACTCGATTACCCGGACCTTGTTTGCGGCGGTCATTTCGATCGCGATTCCGATCCTCGCGCAGGCCGACACGTGGCAGATCGATCCGATGCATACCAGCGTCGAATTCACCGTTCGCCACATGATGATCTCGAACGTCAAAGGTACTTTCGAAAAAACTTCGGGCACGATCACCACCGCCGGCGAAGTTCCTGCGACGGTCGTGATCGACGCGACGATTGAAGCGGCATCGATTAACACGCGGGTCGAGAAGCGCGACGGTCATCTGAAGTCGCCGGAATTTTTCGACGTCGCGAAGTTCCCCTCGATCACGTTCAAGTCCACCAGGATCGAGCAGGCGGGAACGGCGAAATGGAAAGTGACCGGCAATCTGACCCTGCACGGCGTAACCAAGGAAGTCATACTCGACGTCGATGGGCCAACCGCACCGGTCAAGGATCCGTTCGGCAACATGCGATCGGGCGCATCGGCGACGAGCAAGATCGATCGGCGAGACTTCGGGCTGACGTTTAACAAGGCGCTCGAAACGGGTGGCGTACTGGTCGGCGATGAAGTCGCGATTTCGATCGACGTCGAGGCGATCAAGAAGTAGCCGGCAGCGAGCCTAGCGGCGGGAGCCCGCATTGCCGGAAGAGCTGGCGTCGTCGGGCGTCGCGGACTGGTCAGACGATCCGGTGGTGGCGCTGGCAGCGTAGCGGGCCGACGACTGCGGCGAGCCTTGGACGATCACGACGCATCGCTTGCCGTCGGAGAACGCGTCGCGCGCCATGCCTAGCCGGTCGGCGAGATTGCTCGCGACGATCACCATGCCGGGTGTCTGCTTTGCCAACTGCGCGGCGGTGGGCGCGGTCAACACGTCGGTCGGGACGCGGCGGCCGAGCGCGCGGCTGGCGTCGCGAATCAGATCGAGCAACTGCGAGTCCTCGGCGTGATCGCTATGACCGGGCATCACGACGGCGTGGAGATTGGCCTTCTTGCGCTGGGCCACGCGCAACGCGAGGTCGAGCGCGGCGCGGCCGTCGGGGCCATGATCGATCACTGCGAACACGCGTTCGAGCGGACGCTGGCCACCGTGGATCAGCACCGCGACGTGCACCGGCAGCGACCGTATCTTGTCGAGAATTTCACGCACGACGCCGCCCATAAAATCGGAGCCGAAGACGCTGCGATGAGACCCGAGCAGCAGCCATCCGATTTGCGGCTCGCGCGCGAAGGCCAGGATGTCGCTAGCGGGATCGTTGCTCCACACCGCCTGCGGCGTGATCGTGCTGCCGCGCGCGAGCGCGAGATCGAGCGCCGCGGCGAGCGCGAGCGAGCGGGGCGGGACGCGTTGCTCGGCTTCGCGCAGCCCTGAGCGCACGCCGCCCGGCGGAATTTTCACCAGCGCGAGCACCCGCGGCGGCGGCGCATCATGCGGCGTCGCCGCCAGCGCCAATTCGACCAGATCGGGCACGCCCTCCGGATTCGATACCGGCACCAGGATCGCGCTGCGCTCGGTGCCGACCAGGATCGGTCGTGGCATCGCAGTTTGTCGAACGACAGCGGGCTCGAGCTGACGAATCGGGACTTGCGGCGCGCTGGCCAGTTCGAGCGCTGGAACGCCGGCTTCCTCGGGAATCGCCTCGGCCTCCGGTTCCATGCGGCGCGTGATGAAATGCAGGATCGGCGTGGTCGCGAAGGTCGTCACCAGCGCCATGATCACCAGCATCGCGAACAGCGTTGGCGAGATGACTTTCATCTCGAGCCCGATATTCAGTACGATCAGTTCCATCAGGCCGCGCGTGTTCATCAACACGCCGAGTGCGCTCGAGTCGCGCCAGTTGAGTCCGGTGAAGCGCGCCGCGATCGCGCTGCCGCCGAATTTTCCGATCGACGCGACTGCCACGATCAGCGCGCAGATTCCCCATTCCTCGAGGCCGCTTACGAGGCCGATCTGGGTGCGCAGTCCGGTGTAGGCGAAAAACGCCGGCAGCAGCAGCACGATCACGATGTCTTCGAGGCGGTCGGTGAGATCGCGCGCCATCCCGCTGTCATGCGGAATCACTGCGCCGAGTGCGAATGCGCCGAACACGGCGTGGATGCCGATCATCTCGGTGGCCGACGCCGACAGCAGCAGCGCGACGAACACCGAGGCCATCACGCCTTGCGTCAGCCGTCCGCGATTGCCGTAGAGCAGCGACAGGCGAACCATCCCGGGCCGCACCAGCAGCACCATCACCGCGATAAACGCGAGCGCCATCCCGATCGTCATCAGCGCGCCGCTGGCTTGCGCACGCGCGACGCTCACGACGAATGCGAGCAGGCACCACGCCGTGACGTCATCGACGGCGGCGCAGGTCAGAGCAATCGCGCCCATGCGGGTCTTGTGGATGCCGCGATCGGTGAGGATGCGCGCGAGCACCGGAAACGCCGTCACCGACATCGAGACGCCGAGGAACAGCGAGAAGCAGGTGAACGGCACGTCGCTGGTCGAGAGCCGCGGATAAAGTATCAGAGCGATCGCGGCGCCGAGCAGAAATGGCGCGATGATGCTCGCGTGGGAAATCGCGACCGTCGTATGTCCGCGTTTGCGGAGCAGCGCCGGGTCGAGCTCGAGGCCGACCAGGAACATGTAGAGAATGACGCCGACCTGCGACAGCATATTGAGAAACGGCGCAACGCCGGCCGGGAATACATACGCAGAAACGCCCGGCGCGATGCGGCCGAGCAGCGACGGTCCGAGCAGGATCCCGGCGATAATTTCGCCGATCACGGGCGGCTGATGCACGCTGCGAAAAATCGAGCCCAACACGCGCGCGGTCGCGATCACGACGATCAGAGCAATCAGGAAATGGAGCAGATCGCCGGTGATGGCGCGCGATGCGGCGGAGCCGAAAATCGCGGCGGTCGCGGGCGCAGGAGCGGCCAGCGTGTCGCCGAGCGATCGAATCGGCAGGTAAATCAGGATCAACGCGACGAGCATCGCGGTGTAAGCCGCGGCCGCCTTCAATCCTGCGGGCGTAATTCGAGGCTGCGATTCAGCCATCGCTTAAAACCTAGCAGAGCGGCGCCGTTATGCGGAGAGCCGCGGAATCGACGATAAAATCGAAACGGACTACGGCGATTTTCTCTTGCGCGACGACGGCTTCGCCGCGCGCGGCGCCCGCGCGATTGCCCCCGCCAGCACCGCATCGGGCGCCGAGGGCGACGCGCCGTTCGAGGCGGCCGATACGCGCTGCCGGCAGATCGCCGTGATGGTCGCAGCAATCTCGCTCGCGTGGGAGCCGTTTTTCGAAGCGGTCGCGCGATCGACGCGCGCCGCGTTGACGATGTCGCTGAGCGATACGATTCCGGCGACGCGGTCGCCGTCATCGATCACTGGGATGCGATGGACCTCGTACACGCGCATCAGGCGATGAACCATCGCGAGATTGTCGGTGGCGGCGCAGGTGATCACCTTGGGCGACATCGCGAGCCGAATCGGAATTTCCGCGAGCGGCCGGCCTTGCAGGTACGACGCCATGCAGATGTCGCGATCGGTGACGAGACCGATCAGTTTCTTTTCATCATCGACGACAGGAACGCCGCCGCAATCGTGATCCCACATGATCCGCGCCGCCGAGTTGAGCGAATCATGGATCGTGCAGAACATTACGTCGCGGGTCATCAAATCGGCCACGTTCATTTGGTACTCCTCAATGTGTAAAACTGCGTGAACATCGAAAACGTGGCGGCGCCGCGCGCAGGGAAAAATCGCGGATGGCCGTACAAATCGAGTTCACTTCCAGGTGGTAAACGGGTTCTTGATCAGGTTCGCGTTAAAATATCTCGGGTCGTCGCTGACTTCGCGATCGATCCAATCCGGCAGTTGCACTTTTTGATCCGCGTCCTTGAGCTCGACTTCCGCAGTAGTCAGTCCGCGATTCACGCCCGCAAATTCATCGACCTCCCAGGTATTGCCCGCGAACGGAATCCGGTAGCGAGTCTTTTCGATCAGCGGCTTTTCGCACAGATTATCGAGCAGCTCGGTCGCGTCCTTGAACGGGATTTCGTATTCGTACTCGGGGCGGCTGATACCGACGTTCATGCCCTTGATAGTGAGGAAGCCCTGGTCGGCCACCGTCCTCACGCGCACCGTGCGTTCCTTCACCGTGCTGAGATAACCCTGGCGGATCGTTTTGCCGGGACCGAGTTCGCTCCACTTTTGCGGATGAACCAGAAACTTGCGTTCGATTTCTTTAGCCATGACTGCTTGCAGGCTCGAAGGCTATTCGCGCCGCTCAATCGCGCGACGCCGCCGACATCCCGATCATCGCCTTCAGATGGCGGATGTAATTAACGTTGGACTGTGCGCTCAATCCCAGCCGGGCGATCACCGAATCAGCCGCCGCCGGATCTTCGGCTTCGACCTGTATCGTTTCCGAGACCGCGCCGCCTTCGATTTTGAGAATCGCAAACTCCGCGCTGCAGTTCGCCAGCTTGTAACCGTAGCGCTGCTTGCTCACGTTGGCCGCCGCGAGATTGCGATTCGTCGCCACCACCTCGCGGATCAGTTCGTCGCGGGTGTATGCGGTCTTCGCGAGCGCGGGCGGCGCAATTTCGAGCGCCGGCAGAATCGTTTCGACGATTGCGCGCGCCTCGAGCGGGAAGCCAGCCTTGAGCGCCGGACGCCATCGCTCGAGCTGGCCCTGCTGTGCCATCAACAGCTTGATATCGAGCAGCGCGTCGCGAATTTTCACGTTCGCGGTGTCAGTCAATCTCGACAATATATAAGTCTCAATACTCTCGCGCGGCGCTGATGGCTGAGCCATCTTATCGAGGAGCGCGCGCAGATCGTTCAGATTGTCGCCCCAGATGCGGAACTCGAACCGTGCTTGTTGATCTGCCATTGAAGTCCGCCCCCGGCTTGGCTTCGAGCGCAGGCCGATTATAGCAATTGGCGCGCGCGATGTGAGCAGGCGCAGCACGAAATTCACGCGACGGCGGTGGCAAGCGGCGGTCGCGCTGGAACGACTGTAGCCGTGGACGCGAGCACGCTCCGAAACGCGACGCCGTTGACCGGCAGGACTGCAAGGTTGACCGGGCATCCGGCGAGCACGCCTGAGGAAAAATCGACGTGCCCGATGTCCCCATAAAGGCGCTCGACGGCGGAGGTTTCACTGCGAGTGCCGAACGCCGAACGAATCGACGCGAAGGCCGAATAGAGTTCCGGTTCCGCGAGCATTATCAAGCTGAGCAGGGTCGATACGCGCGCGACCGTGACGAAGCTGTTCCAGAGCGCGCCGCGGCGCATCATGTCGATCGCGTCGCGATGCTCGGCGTGGCCGACGAAGCGCCGCACCGCGCGCACCGGGTCGCTCGCGGAAAGCTGCGGGCCCGGCTCGATCCATCCGTACGAGCACTCAGGCCCGAGCGCGGCCATGCCGAGGATCACGCTTAGTTCGGGGCGCGCCTCAACCGCGCTGAACGCGAAATTGACGTGGCGCATAAAGACGCGATCGTCGGTGAGGTCGTGGTCGGAGGGAAAAATCGCGACTGCGTTGGCCGGCGCCTGGTTCGCGATACGCATCAGGGCGAGCAGTATCGCTGGCGCCGTCCCGCGATTCGACGGCTGCGCCACGATGTTGCGCGCAAAGGGACTCGAAGCTCCGCGCGATTGCGTGCTCGGCTCGGACGCTTCTGATTCAGCCGTGACGACGAGCGTAAGCTGATCGGGCACGGAGATCGCGATTCGGCGGCGGGTCCGCGCCAGCATCTCGTCGGCGGCTGCGGCGGCGGCGAGATGCGGCGAATCGCATCCGGCCAGGATGATCGCTTGCCGCGAAGGGTTGAATCCTTGTCCGTAAATTGCGCCCATCGCCTTTGCGCTCATCGCCGCCGCGCCTCCGCCTCGACGCCAAAAGCTGCCGTCAATTTCCCACTGAGTGATTTCTCCGTTGGCGATTATCCGCCGACTCGATTCCTATAATGCCGAACGAACGCCAGAACTTACGCATCGCTCGGCCTAGATTTTCTGCGTCGCCGAGCTGCTCTCGCGGAGCCGTAGAGGACGCGCCTCGCCGCGACGAAAACGCTTGCGCGACGCGCGTCCGGAACGCACCACTTGCCGCCGCCCGACCGAGCGCATCTGCTTGGTCGGTAGATCGTCGGTGCTCATCAGGCCGAGTCGTTCGCGCAGCGCGACCGGTTCGATCCCGAGCACATCGCAAACGTACTCGAACGAGAACGGGCTATGGGTGCCGGCCTCGGCATGGAACCATCGCTGCACTTCGGCGAATCGCGCGCGGTCGCCCGGCCGGGGCGAATTTATCGATTTCACGTAGCATCGCACCGCATCTTCCAGCACGGCGAATACGAGTCGCGTTTCGCCGTCCAGGTTCGTGCGGCGGCGGATAAGATCGAAGTATTGAACCGGAACCAGGAAATCAGGTTCGAAGCGCGCGCTCAGCCACGGGTCGGGGCTCGCGCATTCGGTCAGGACCTGGTTCTGGTTGGAAAGTCCGCTGCTGATAGTGTCGGTAGCAACTGCATTCGATGACATAGAACTCTCCTCCCTCCTTGCGGCAGGTTTGCCGTTTAGAGGGAGCATCGTCTATGCCAGCGCTCGATTCTGCGCTTTTATCCGCAAATCGTTTGAATTATTTGTGAATTCGATGCCTCGGCCCCGCTCCGTGCTGCTTAAGCAAAAGGCAACAGCGCCCAATCGCAGGCACCCGCCTGCAATCTGAAGAACAATCTCGCAATCTGAAGAACAATCTCGATCGATGAACATTATGGGAAACCATTCGTCTTGAAGATTGGTACTTGATTGGCAGAGCGCGGAAGTTCACATTAGACAGCCTCGATGGAGACGGCATCCGTCGGGGTGCGTAGCGACGCAGTGTCGATTGTGCCATTCCGAGGGCGCGCAATTGATCGCGCGAGAGGGCCACGGCCAAGGGAACTGATTGCGCGAAGAGCGCGATTGTCGAGAGCGGCACGATCGATGCTCGATTTGGCGCCATAGAAACGATCGATCTCGAACTTCACCATGAATACCAAAAGAAAGGATCAGAAAATGAGGCAATCTGCCACGAGTGATAGCCGCCGCACCGCTGCGCTCGGCCGTCTGCTCGAGAAGCAGCGCGAAGATACCCTGGCGCGAGTCCGTGATTTCCGCCGCGGCCAGGCCGACGACGTTGCGTCGTCGCCGGGCGACGAAATGGACGTGGCGCGTTCGCTCGCCGACGTCGAGACCCACGCCGCGCTCATCGAGCGCGCGCAGGAACGCCTGAAGGCAATCGACGCCGCGATCGCGCGGCTCAGCGCGGGCGCCTACGGCAAATGCATGAACTGCGGCGAAGAGGTCCCGCTCGAGCGTCTCCAGGCGGTCCCGTTCGCGCAGTATTGCATCGATTGCCAGGACGAGATGAACGACGACAGGCGCACCGGCCAGGGCACTATCTCGCGCGCGATGCGCCGGCGATGGACCGTGCCCGAGGAACTCGCCGAGCCCAGCGACGACGCCGACACCGAAGAGCATCCGGAATCCGCGGCGCATGTGGTCGAGGACGATCTCAACGTCAGTATCGATAGCGCGTTCGGGCCCGACGAAGATGAACCGCAGGTTATCGACGTCGAGAAGCGGCGCCGCGGCCGTCCGCCCAAGGCCAAGCAGCGCGCCTAGCAGTCTCGTCTCGCGACAATCCGCGCCGTCATCTGATGGCGTCGACTCGGCGTGTACTTGTCATCGCGGTGAGTTGAACTGACTACCTTTGCCGTCGGTGGAGGACTAAAGTGCCCCCTTGATGGCCGAAGGATCCCACGAAATTCCAGGCTCAGCGGCGAGCGTTTCGCACACGATGCCCGTTATTCGCGGCCGCGCCGGCCGAATCGCAATCTACTACATAGTCGGCGGCCTGATCTGGGTCGTGATTTCGGACCGCGTGCTCTCCCTGATGCCGGCCCATTCCATCACCCTCAACCGCCTGATGTTTGTCAGCGTCAACGCGCTGCTGCTGTTCGTCGTTGCCAGGCGCTACACCCGGACGATCAAGCTTTCGCACGCCGCGGGACTCGACGCGGTCGCGCGCGCGCGAAGTTACTTCGAGTCGTCGGTCGAGGGCATCATCACCGCCGACACCGACGGCTTGATTCATCAGATTAACCCACGCGCCGAGGAACTGTTTGGCTACGAGGAACTGGAACTGCTCGGCAAACGAATCGAAATCCTGCTGCCGAATCGATTGCGCGAGCGCCACGCGGCGCATCGCGCGGAATTCAACGCCAATCCTCGCTCGCGAAGGATGGGCGTCGGCATCGAAATCGTCGGACGCCGCAAGGACGGCAGCGAATTTCCAATCGACGTCAGCCTCAACGCATTCAACACGCGGCGCGGACATCAGGTGGTCGCGTTCGTTTCGGACATCACCGAGCGGCGCGCGATGGAACGCGAAGCGCGGCGCAACGAGACGCTCAATGCGCTCGGCGCAGTCGCCGCCGGAATCGCGCACGAGCTGAATAATCCGCTCGCCGTGATGGGAGCGCGAATCGAGCTGATGATGGCGCCGGACAAGGAACTCTCGCCCGAGACCCGCGCCGACCTGCTGGTCCTGCTCCGCAACGTCGTCCGCGCGAGCCGTATCTCGCGCAACATGCTGTCGCTCGCGCGGCAGCCGCCCGGCGTCCGGCAACCGATCGACATCAACGCGACCATCGCGGACGCAATCCAGATGGCCGGCGCGGAAGAGCGCGGCTGGCCGCTCAAGATCGAGACCCGGTTCGAGCGCTCACTCGCGATGATTTCCGGCGACGCGACCTCGCTCGGCCAGGTCATCATCAACCTGGTGGTGAATGCCCGCGAAGCTGACGCAAAAACCGTGAGGATCGAAACCGCGCTCGCGCCCGACCGGCCGGCTGCGATCACGGTTGTAATCGCCGATGACGGAGTCGGGATGGCGAGCGACACCGCCGCGAAACTGTTCGAGCCGTTCTTCACCACCAAGAGCAGCGGCACCGGACTCGGCTTATGGCTGAGCCAGCGAATCATCCGCGAGCATGGCGGCGCCATCGCGGTCGAGTCATCGCCCGGCAACGGCACGACCTTTGTCATCACGCTGCCGACGACCGAACCGGCGCCCGCCGACAAGGTCTTCGGCAAGCGGATCGAAATCCCGGCGCAGGCGCATCTGGCGTCGCAGGCGCCCGCTGCGACCGCGCGCAAGCAGGGCAATTAGTGGGCGCGAAGATACTGCTCGTCGATGACGAGCGCGATCTGGTGGACGCCTACGTGCGGCTGTTCCAGCGCGCGGGCCTTCGATGCGTCGGGGCATTCGACGCGGCCGCCGCAATCCCGCTGATCGATTCGGAAAATCCCGACCTCATCATCACGGATTTGAGCCTCGCCGACGTTAGCGGCCTCGAAGTGGTTCGGCATGCGCGCGCCCGGTCGGTCTCTACGCCGATCATCGTGATGACCGGCCACAACACGCCCGAGATCACCGCAAGCGCGATGGCGGCCGGCGCCAACGTATGTTTGCTGAAGCCGGTGTCAATCGTTGAATTGAACCGCGTCGTGCGCAACCTGCTCGATCGAATCATCTAAGGGAGCGATCCCTTTTGCATCGCGCTTCGATGAACATTCAGTCCTTGGTCAAGTGGCGCGTCATGATCATTTCTTTAACGATGACACCGTATACTTTTCGAAGCGCCTCTTCGTCTACCTCAATATCCAATGCGCGGCAGATATCTAGGTCGAAATCCATTCGTACCGCTGCCGGAGCGATATCTTGATCGAGAACGGAAAAAAGGCGGTGCTGGGCATTCAGCTTTTTGCCTGCCCAGAACTCTTCGTAGCGAAACTCGAATTTCTCGTCCATTTGTTCTCGCAAAGAGGGGAATTTCGCTAGTCGGAATTTTTCGTAAACCCTCTGGAGCTTCTCGACCGCGGCAACGCTAGGCTTTAGGAACATTTCTGCCACATCGTAAAAGCGGATATTAATCAAACGCCCGGTACTTTCCTCTTTCAGCAAAAAGAACTGCGCGAGGAAGATCGCTGAGTTCAGCAGACAGACAATGGCGCGGCCCCGAGCCGGATCTGTTTCAAGAATGACGTTCGCTTGGTTAGATGGACTTATAGGAACATCCGAAAAAAAAGCGATCAGGTTTGTGCTAGGTGCATATGGGTTTATCCTATGACACATCAAGACCGAGGTTTTTACTGCATTGAGTTCTCGTTGAGCTTTGGTCCAGAAGTGTTTTGGTAGCGCAGTGGTGAAACCGCACGCCCGCTGAACTCGGGTCAACTCTCCGTAGGAATCATGAGAAATGTAGTCGTGAAGACCCGTGATGTCCATCGTTTCGTAACCGATAAGCGTTCGCACAGTGGGAACAACTTCGTCTTTGTCGATTTCGTAGTATGTGTTTGCGTGGGTCTTTGCTCTAAATCCTCCACCAGAATTTTCCGTGTCAAAAGACATGAACG
Source organism: Candidatus Binatus sp. (assembly GCF_030646925.1). Taxonomy (NCBI): domain Bacteria; phylum Candidatus Binatota; class Binatia (SeqCode); order Binatales (SeqCode); family Binataceae (SeqCode); genus Binatus (SeqCode); species Binatus sp. (SeqCode). The sequence continues at coordinate 52,777 of NZ_JAUSKL010000063.1, forward strand.
CTTCGTCCGTTCGAGCCGATGTGACGGCACGCGTAAAGAAAAGAAATTGGGAAACGCCCTTTGGTACCGGCCTATAGCCCTCCCGGAAATATGTCGCGCTTAGATGACCGAGTGCATCTTTGAACTTTTCGGCAAATGCAACCAGCGTTTCGCGGTGGCGAAAATCGGTTACGCCGCAGAACCACATCATGTTCATCTTGCGGGCCAGCACTTCAGACAACGGATGGCTGTCAATATCGATCGAGTCGCTACGAAGTACGGTCTCCGTTTTGATCGATGCTGCAAGACCGTCGATAGCCTCATCCGTTAGCGTTCGGAGGTTGGTCTTTACCAACGCGAATTTTACGAGATGGTCCCTGGGAGGCCGCTGATTCTTTGCGACGATGATCACGTCGCGATACTCGGCCCATTCGGAAAAGGCATAGTTGAAGGTGGGCTTAAGAACGTATTTTACGGTCCACTCCTGAAAGAGAAAGTCACGAACGTTTGCGCTTTCGCGACCCCGGAGCACGTTGATGGGAATCACAGCTCCGCACGTACCATTCTCTTTAAGAAATTCGGCCGCAAGAAAAACAAAATGTCCCCAAAGTCCGACTTCTCCGCCGGCGAGCGGTTTGAATTTCTCCATATCAACGAAGTTCTTGATCCCCCGCTCAACCTTCGTGAAGGGCGGATTCATTAGAACCGCATCGACCTTTTTCAGCAAAAAGGTGTGCTGATCGCCGGTTCGACGTTTCCCTTTTCCGACGATCGGGAACATTCCCATTTGCAAGCCAGCGGACGCCGTCCCTGGTGCAAGCTTAATGCTGTCGCCGTGGCTGATCTGCGTATGAGCTAGCGTCTCCTCAATCGCCATCGCAGACAGATTGGCGGCAGTGAGATGGACTGCGAAAGGCATTATGTCCGACCCTAGAATCTCATCTTCACAAAACCGTTTGTGTGGAAGTCCTCCCTTTGACTCCGACCTAAAGAGTTCAACTTTTCGCCGATAGGCCGAGACTAATATCGTCCCTGACCCACACGCGGGGTCAAATATTTCCTCACCGCTCTCGTCAATCGCTAGTCGCGCAAGAAGTTCGGCCGCCTGAGGTCGAGTATAGAAGGCAGCCATGACCTTTCTGATTTCAGAAGGCATGAGTTGATGAAAAATGCGTCCGGGAAGTTCATACCTGACACGTTCAATTTCCAGACCCCATATGAGGTCGAAGGTGTCGTGAATGTACTTGTCCTCTACAGCATCAAGAACTTCGAGTTCAAAAATATCGCGATAGTTAATGTCCAGGACTTTGCGAAATGCCTTGCGGAGATGAGACCGATCAATTCTCCTCGGATCTGGTACGATGTCCGGGTGAGATGCGCGAAACAGGCGAAGGAAGAGAATCTGACTGAGCACAATGTACGCAGCCAGAAATCTGGTTACTCCCTGAAGCTCGTTTGGTTGCAAATGACCGAGATCGGTTAATAACTTCTTATCAGTAATGATATTTAGTATCTCTTTTTCTTCGAGCTTGACGCCTCTCATCGCCTCCGCGACTTGTGTTTTGAGGAGATCAACAACGAGCTGAAGGGGATAGTAACGAGAACCTCGCTTTTCCAAGAGCGGATATATTTCGTCACGGATGCGATCGAGAACGACCGGAAACGGCCTGTCACGATATTCTTCTTTTACATCTCCTGCATCCACAATCACAGAAACGGAAGTGTTGAGGATCGCATCCAGTAAGGCTTGCTCGTTCGCTCGAACTCGCCGGATCGCTTCGGGCAGAATCAGAAGAAGACCTTGTTCAATTCTGCTTTCCTGTTTGTGCCGGAGATACTGCAAAAACGCGTCCTTGAGCAGAGCGAGCGACTCCCCGATTTTGACCGAAAGAATCCACGGCCGACCCCTGAAGTTGAAGACAATGTCAGGGAAGGAATTGTACGAGACTTCCTGGACTCCAGAGCCTCCCTTGTCGGAGATGACTTTGAGGAGCGGTGGATAAAAAGTCCTCTCTGTTACACCTGCGCGTGCGACCGCCATGCGTCCCCCAATTGGTACAAGCCCTCAGGAAATATCATGCCGCGTCCGGGCGCAATGGCTTCGCGGCGACCGAAGTTCTCCAGGAAACCAACTTCTGGTCGATCTCCGCGACTTCTCGCAAGGATGAGCGTCGTGTTCAAGGCGAAGTTACAGGGTGCGTTTGAACGAGACGCTGGCGAGCACCAGCATGATTGCCATGAAAATCAGGAGAAACGTGACGTCGCCTCTTACCGCGGCGAAGTCGGCGCCTTTGAACAGAATCGATTTGATTGCGCTGACTGAGTGAGTCTCAGGATTGTAGTGGGCGAAGGAGCGCAGCCACGGCGGGAAGCTTTCGACCGGGTAAATCGCGCCACTAGGAAAAAACAGGATCACGTTGAGAAAGCCCGCGAAGGTGCCGACCAGCCGCGGATGTCCCGCGCAGCCTGGCAGTGAGAACGTCATCGCGAGCAGGCCGGTCGAGCTGATGATGATGATTCCGATCAGCATCAGGAGTGCGGTCAAGCCGCCTTCGACTCGGCCACGCGTGATCAATAGCCCGAGAAAAAGCACGAAGGTGCCCGCGACGCTGGTGACAGTCACGCCGCTCGCGAGTACGCCGCCCGCGATATCCCAGCGTGAGAGCGGGGTCACGAGGTAGCACTCGGTCACGCCGAGAAATTTGTCCATCACCCAGTTGAACACCCCGGACATCAGCGAGCCCATGAAGATCGCCATCACGATCACGCCGGGAATCAGCGAGCGATCGTAATCGACATACGGAAAGAGCCAGCTCGGGCGCAGCGAGATGGCGCTCAGCTTGGGCTCGCGCGCGGTGACGAAGCTGACGTGGACGGTCGCCGCCGCCTGCGCGAGCACGGCTTCCAGCGTGCCGGAACTGATCGCATCGACATTGTCGGTGAAGAGCCCGATCTGCGCGATACGGCCTTCCGCTACGGCGTGGCTGAAGCCCGGCGGGATCACGACGACGCCCTTGTAGCGGCCATCGCGAACGTCGTCGATCGCTGCGCCGACGTTGCTCTCGAAGGTGACGTCAACGGTCTTGGGTCCGGCTTGCAGCGCGAGCATCTGCTCGACGATTCGCCGCGCGTAGATGCCCCGATCCTGCTGCACGATGATTACCGGCAGATGCTTCAACTGGCCCTGAAACGAGTTGCCGATGATGACGAGGTAAACGATCGGCATCAGGATGGTCGAGATCAGTGTGATTGGATTGCGCGTGAGCTTCTTCAAGTCGCGCCGCATGATTGCAAGGAACTTGAGACCGAGCATCGTGATGCGACCTTAGCGCTGTTGCGGCATCCCGGCGCCGACCAGCAGGCTCACTTTCTTGGCTGGCTCGTCGCGCAAGGTGCGGCCGGTGAAATGGATGAAGACGTCTTCGAGCGAAAGTTTCTGCACCGTGATCGAGGTTACGCGATCGCCCGCCGCGTCCACCGCTTCGAGGATCATCGGGATAGCGTGAGCGCCGTCGTTGGCGGCAAGCTGCAATCGATTACCGCCGTCGCGATTTACCGAGCGCAGATACGGCATCGGACGCAGCATCTCGGCGATCGCGTCGGGATTGGTCTCGACTTCGAGATCGATTCGATCGGCCCCCGGCACCATCGACTTGAGTCCGATCGGCGTATCGAGCGCGATAATCTTGCCGCCATCGACGATCGCGATTCGATCGCATAGCGACTCCGCCTCGTCCATGTAATGCGTCGTCAGCGAAATCGTGATCTCGCTTTCCTTGCGCAGCGTCTCGAGCAAATCCCACACGGCGCGGCGGCTTTGCGGATCGAGGCCGATCGTCGGTTCGTCGAGGAACAGCACCTCGGGCGAGTGAATCAGCCCGCGCGCGATCTCGAGCCGCCGGCGCATCCCGCCCGAATAAGTCGCGACCAGATCGTTGATGCGCTCGCTGAGCCCGACCAGCTTGAGCAAGCGATGGCCGCGGTCACGGCGCTCGCGCCGCGAGAGTCCGAAGAATTCGCCGTAGATATCGACGTTCTCCCATCCGGTGAGATCGAGGTCCGAGGTGAGCGCCTGCGGGATGACGCCGATTTTTTCGCGCACCTGGCGCGGATGGCGCGCGACGTCGAAGCCCGCGACGAAGCCCTGGCCCGCAGTAGGCGGCAGCAGCGTGGTGAGCATCCGCACGATCGTGGTTTTGCCGGCGCCGTTCGGACCGAGCAGGCCGAACACTTCGCCGCGGCGGACTTCGAACGTGACCTGATCGACCGCGGTGAAACTGCCGAAGCGCTTGGTCAGGTTACTCGTGCGAATTGCGAGTGAGTCGGGTTCCATCGATCCTCGGGAAGGTGACCTCCGCCGTCATGCCGGGCTTCAATTGGCCGTCGGCCTGCAGCACCTTCACTTTGACGTAGAACGTGCGGATATCCTGGCGTCCGCGGCGCACGTCGCGTTGCGTGGCGAACTGGCCCTCCTGGCCGATCGCGATTACCTGTCCGCTGAAAATTTGCGGCGGCTCGGTCGGCAGCGTGATCTGCGCGGACTTGCCGATATAGAGCGAGCCGAGGTCCGTTTCGCCGACGTCCACCCGCGCCCAAATCGTCGAGAGATCGTCCACCGTGAGAATCGGCGTGCCCGGCGTCACCCATTCGCCGACCTCGAGCGCCTTGCTCACGATTACGCCGTCGGCGGGCGCCTTGATTTGCGTATCGGCGAGCTGGTCCTCGAAATATTTGAGATTGGCGCGCGCGCTGAGCACTTCAGCCTGCGATTGCTCGACGGCCGTCAGCGCGTCGTCGCGCACCTTGTTCGCGATCACGTGCTCCTGAAAGAGCTGGATGTCGCGATTCAGATCGCGCTGGGCCTGCGCGAGGTTCGCTTCCGCATGCGCGAGTTCCGCGCTCGATTTCGCGAGCTGATTGCGCAGATCGATATCCTCGATCTGGCAGACGACTTGTCCCTTCGTGACGCGATCGCCTTCGATCAGATCGAGTTGCTTGATCCGTCCCGCGATTAGGCTCGTGATATTCACCTCGGGCGCCTCGATCATCCCGACCACTTCGATCTTCGAGCGATCCTGCGGCGGCCACAAATAGACGCGGCCGAAAAAATAAAAGCCCACGGCAAGCCCGGCCAGAATCCCCAGCCGGACCACGCGGCGAATCAGCTTGCGAATCATTGCTGATGCATCTGCTTGAAGAAATGTGCGGGATTGATCGCCAGCGATTTCAGCATCAGGTCGCCCAGCTCGCGGCTGATCTCGGCGACCGGACGGCTGTTGCCGTAGTAGAGCAGCAGCGATCGAATCGAGCCCTGGATTGCGAGCGTTGCGACGCGCGGATCGACGGCCGCGAAAACACCGAAACGGATCCCATCCTGGATTAGCGATGCAAAGAAATTGGAGCCGCGCTCGCGCGCTTCCTCCATGATGCGATTGCGCGCCTCGGCCAGACGCGGTTCTTCGGTGGCATAAAACTGCAAGAAGTCGCGCCGGTGATCGAAAAACTCGACCGTGACCGTAATCGCGCGCCGCAGTCGCTCGACCAGTGGCAACCTGGGATCGGCGCTGGCCTGATAGGTGCGGTAAGCGCTGTCGAGGCCGTCGCTCAGGATGCCGAGATAGAGCGCGTCCTTGGACGGGAAATAGAGATAGAGGGTGCCCTTCGCGACGTTGGCGGCCTTGGCGACGCGATCCATCGTGACGGCCTGGTAAGGTTCGTGGGCGAAAAGCTTGAGCGCGGCGTTGAGGATACGCTCGCGCTTGGCGCCCTGTTCGCTGTTGAGCGGCAACGGTCGTCCATTGGTAAGTTTGGGGGTATCGAGGGTCTTTCTCATAAACTGACCAGTCAGTCACTCTATTGGCGCTGACCGAAACGAGTCAATAGCTGAAGTGGTGTAGGGCACGGATTCGGCCGGGACATGACGAGTCGAATCGCGAGCGTGTTCGAATGCGGACGTCGGCGGCGATATGATGTGCAGCGCTTTCGCCGCAATGTGCACCACTTGCGCGCAGCCGATTTGGGCGTTTACACTTTCGACGCCGTCGCATCGCGCGCCCGTAGCTCAACTGGATAGAGCATCAGACTTCGGATCTGAGGGTTGGGGGTTCGAATCCCTCCGGGCGCGCCAAGTCGCAACGCGCACTTGGCGCGTCAGATCGCAGCAACCAATTCGGCCGAAACCCACACTGGGTTTCGGACTTCCTGTGACTAAAGGATGCGCGCTCCGCGCTTTCAGTAAGCTCGAAATTGCTCCCTACTAAGTGATAATGTCCTCACAGTGATTTTGTGCCCGAGAGCTCACAACGTGTTAGTAGATCGCAACGCCGCAGCGATCCGCTTGTGCAGTCGCGCTGACGCGCGAAGGGCGTTTGGGCTTCAAAGGTCCCAGTCGATCCGAACGAGGTGCTCAAGGCGACGCGTTGCTGGAGATTTCTCTGAACGCGGCTGAGGACGAATTTGCTGATTACGAATGGATCGAGGAAGGAAAGCTTTTCCGTGAATCGCTCGTCCCCTCGAGGCTCCTAAACAAAAGAATTCTGCGCGTGCAGATCGTCGAGCGGTACGGTACAACTGCTTGAACCGGTGAACAGATTCAGGCAGGAGCGGCAGAGAACGAGTGAACGGTGTGCGAAGGGAATTGAGAGGATGGACTACAAACTTGAGCACAAATGCGACCGTATCAGGGCTCCACAAGGATGGACCGCCGTGTACACGCTTAGCCACATGAAAGACGGCACATGGCACGTCCACAAGTTCGCTAACGATGAACCGACGCGCGTTTTCGCAACCGAACAGCAGGCAAAAGAGCGCAATTGGGAATTGGCGAAGGCTTGGCTCGTAGCGGAAGACCCGGATGGGCAAATTTTCGAGTAACCTTACAGCACGTTAACTCGCGGAAAACTGCGAGCCAAAAGCAGCAGGCCACATGTCCGATTCGATCGCTGAACCTAAAATTCCATTGCTATCTTCAATTGAGGACTTTCTGTTCGGGGCACCCCTGTACGCGGAGTATGATTTCGCCTCTGTCGCAACGGAGAGCGGCAGCATGGCTTTCGACATGTTCGTTCAGCCTCTTGTCGTGGATGGGTACTGCCCTCACTGCCACAAGGTTGCCACTTTTAGTCGCACAGCAGGAACTATACAAATTGGCGACCTTGAACATGCGGTTAAAAATGCTGAAGCCGTGGGTTTCGAAATTACATGTGCTCGTGACCAGAACCATACAGTCCTTTTTATACTTAGGATCAAGAAGCCGCTAATTCAAAAAATCGGACAGTATCCCTCGCTCGCAGATATAGCCAACGACGAAAGCCGCACATATCGACAAGTTCTTAAGTCAGAGGACGGCGCAGAACTTCATCGAGCAATCGGCTTGGCCGCTCACGGCGTTGGTGTCGGCTCTTTCGTGTATTTGCGGCGTGTATTCGAAAGGCTGATCGCGGGGCGGTTCGAAGAGTTCAAGGTGCAAGAAGGCTGGAGCGACGCTGATTTTGTTGGCAAGCGCATGGAAGAGAAAATCGAGTTTCTCAAGCACCACCTACCGGATTTCCTTGTTCGCAACAGAAAAGTATATGCGATCTTATCGAAAGGTATGCACGAGCTTGAGGAAACTGAATGCCTCAACGCCTTTGAGATGCTGAAGCACGCGATCTTCTATATTCTCGATGAGGATAAGCATAAGCGTGAGATGCTAGAGCGTCGGCAAAGAGCAGAAAAGGCAATTAGTACCTTTCCGGCACAGAAGGGCTCGAAATAATTCGGCCAACGCTGCAGCGTCGCGGGGCCGACGCGAGACCGCATCGCTCACTCGTTTTTCTGAACCCTTACTAACAGCGCGGAGCGCGCATCTTCTTCTATAGCGATTCGGCCCTGCGGCCCGAAGTCCGCTTCGCGTTGCCACAGGAAGTCTGAAACCCAGGGTGGGTTTCAGCCGAATTTTGTTTCCTGCTGAGCGCCGGCGTGAGGGGTCGCGGATTCGCGCGGGTGAGATTGCGATAGCATTCAGAATGCACTATGCATTGCCGAGGTCTGGCCGGTCTCAGCCGTCGCGACGGATCGACGGCGAGCGCGCCGGGCGCTTGCGATGAAGCGTCACAAGAACCGCAGATTCCCCGATTTTCTCGCGGTCGGTCCGCCGCGCACCGCGACCACGTGGCTTCATCGCGCGCTCATCGGACGCGTTGGATTGCCCGCGCACGTTAAGGAAACCAACTTCTTCGACGTTTGTTACGATCGCGGTATCGATTGGTACCTCGACCATTTCCGCGATTGCCCGCCTGACCTGCCGATGGGCGAGATTAGCTGCTACTTCGGCTCCGCGCCGGCCCGCCAGCGCATCCAGCATCACATCCCCGAGTGCAAGATCATCATCACGCTGCGCGACCCCGTCCAGCGCGCCTATTCGGCCTACAAGCTGATGCGATGCCGCGCCTACACCAGGGCCGGCTTCGAAGATTTTCTCGAGCAGCGGCCGCACGTGATCAGGGGTTCGAAATACGCCTTTCATCTGTCGGACTGGATCGCGCGCTTCGGCCGCGACCGCGTGTTCGTCAGCTTCTACGAAGAGTTGAAGGATGAGCAGGCCTACTTCGACCGGGTGTGCGCCTTTATCGGTATCGAGTCGCATCCTTTGTCGGAAGTGAAGGGCCTCCGCAATTCGCGGAACTCCTTTGCGTGCGCGCCGCGCAGCCATAAGCTCGCACAGAATGCACGCCACTTCAGGATCGGGCTAAAGCGCCGCGGCTTTTATCGCACGATGAATCTGCTCGAACGAATCGGCGTATGGGATTATTGCTTTGGCCGCGGCGATCCGTTTGCCGGACTTAGCCTCGAGCAAGATGCGCGGGTGCGCCGGCGTTTCATCCGTGAGGTCGAGGCGGTCGAGGACCTGCTACAAATGGATCTGTCCGACTGGAAGGATTCGCCGCGTGATCGCGATCAATCGGCAGCTGGCTCGCCCGACGCGTCAACCGACCGGATTCAAAGCCTCGAACTACTCTCGCGCTCCTAAGGAAAGGAGGTCGGCCGATGGACGCAAGGTTGAAAGTAACTGGCGGATTCGCGCCTTCCGGCGACGGCCAGATCTACTTTGAAACCGCGGGAAGGGGCCCGGCGCTGATCTTTGTCCATGCCGGAGTTAGCGATCGCCGGATGTGGGATCCGCAGTTCGAAGCCTTTGCCGCCGAATACCAGGTTATCCGCTTGGATCTGCGCGGCTTCGGAAAGTCCAGGATGACGCAAGGTCCCTACGCGAATCGCGATGATCTCGCGAGCGTGCTCGACGCGATCGGCGTTACCAGTGCGGTGCTGGTCGGATGCTCGATGGGCGGTGCGACGGCGATCGATTTCACGCTGGAGCATCCTGAGACGGTAAGCGCCCTGGTGCTGGTCGGCGCCGGTGTTAGTGGATGGAAAGACTGGTCGCCGCAAACCTTCAATCATTTCGGCCAAATGATGCGGTTGATCCAGCAAGGCGATTCGGCTTCTGCGCGCGATCTTGAGGCTCGATACTGGATCGACGGTCCGAGCCGCGACGCCGCCAAGGTCGATTCGGCCTATCGCGCCCGCGCCGCGGAACTTCATCGTGAAAATTTCTCGGTCGAGCGCTTTTCGCATCAGGAGCAGGAGCTTTCACCGCCGGCTATAGGACGTCTCGGGGAAATCAAATGTCCTGCAACTGTGATCATAGGGGACTCCGACGCCGACGATATCCGCGCCCTTGGCGCGCGGCTCGCGACCGAGATCGCAGGAGCGCGCCTCGTAACGATCGAGAACGGGGCTCACCTGCCCAATCTCGAGCATCCCGATCGATTCAATCGGATTCTGCGCGAGTTCTTAGCTCGGCTGGCGAATTAGCTAACTATTGAGAGCCCTTACTTCAAGACCCGTTTCATTGCTGAACCGATGGTCGCGAAGGTTTGAAGGAAGCATGCAAGCTGTTGCCGCCTGAGCGCCACGCCATTGTACGCTCCAGATCAGCAAGGCGCTCATCGAAGCTGGCTCGCGTGCGTTCGTTGCCAGCCTTCAGCTCCACGATCTGCGCTTTCAGGCTGGTCAGCTCCGCGGCCTGCCGTTCGTTGATCTTCCTTTGATCGATAACAACTGTGCGCTGCTTCTGGACTTCGTTCAAGAGCATCGGAGCGAGCATCGAGTAGCGTACTGATTCGACGGTTCCTTTTTCGTCGCGAACCACCAGCTCCGGATAGACCTGGTTGACCTCTTCTGCTACCAGGCCATACTGCTTTGCGCCGTCACGATCGCCCTTATAAACGAAGGTGACAGGCCGCAGCTTCATCAAGGCGTCAGTTGCATCGCCCATCTCATGGATGTCGCGCTTGTAGCGCGCCGATGAGACCACCACGCCGAGTTTGCCGCTGCCGTTCACCACTACGTCGCTGCCAGTCACCGCGGTGCCCGCGATCCCCGCTATAAAAGTCTGCGTCTGCGTGCCTTGTTTGCCTATTCGGATGATCCCGGTATCGCCAGCCACACCGAGATTGGCGATATCTATGTTGTTATTGCCAGTGGTCAGGTTGAAACCCGCCTGAAAACCAAACCCAGTATTGGTTTGACCGGTGGTGTTATGAAACAGTGCCTGAACTCCGAATCCTTGGTTGAAGCTGCCGCTCGTATTGTTGAATAAAGTTTGCACTCCCTCGGCCGTATTTTGCTTGCCCGTGCTATTGTTCACCAAGGCGTTCGCGCCGGTCGCGCTGTTGCTGTTTCCCGTCTTGTTGCTGAAAAGTGCGTTGGCCCCGACCGCTACGTTATTGACGCCGGTCGTGTTTCCGAACATTGACGAGATTCCCACAGCAGTGTTGCCGGAGGCAGTTGTTGTACTCTGAAGCGCGCTCACCCCGACCGCGGTGTTCGCTCCTCCCGTGGTATTGACGTTCATCGCAAATCCACCGAGCGCCGTGTTATTGGTGCCTGTGGTGTTCTTCTGCAGCGCTATAATTCCGACCGCGGTGTTGTTTGAACCGGATGTGTTCTCCTGAAGTGTGTCAGAACCAAGCGCGGTATTGTTACTGGCAGTGTTGTGAAAGAGCGCGCCGGTTCCCACTGCGACGTTAAAGCCGCTGCTCACGTTGCTGAACAGCGCGGAATCGCCGAGAGCGGTATTGAAGCTGCCGGTTGTATTGCTCAGCAGCGTCCTGAAGCCCATCCCGGTGTTCTTGAACCCGGTGGTGTTGCTGGTCAGCGAGTTGAAGCCGAATGCGCTGCCGGCGCTTCCGGTCGTGTTGGCGAAGAGCGCATGGACGCCGAATGCGCTGCTAAAGTCGCCATCGTTGAGATCGAGCGCGCCTACGCCGAACGCCGCGTTGTTGCTACCCTTGATGTTATTGAACATCGCGCCGAACCCCATCGCGGTGTTACTTGAGCCGGTCTGATTCTTGATCAATGCGTCGGCGCCGAAGGCGCTGTTGGCCCCGCCGGTGGTATTAGATCCGAGTGCGCTATCTCCGAATGCCGTGCTGTTGGCGCCGGTGGTGTTCACCGACAATGCGGCGCTGCCGCCCGCAGTATTACCCATGTCGCTGGTGTCGTTGTTTGGCGGCGGCCCTGCCCAGCTCGATGCTGCGGTGAGCGGAAGAACCAGGGCGACGACGGCTACAGCAATCAGGCAAGTTCTGTTCATGGGCTCCTCCCAATGGTCGAAGAATTTTTTGCGAAATTATCATTCCCGAATTTTGATACAAACTCGCACGCCTATCAGGCAAGTTGCAAACTCCGCTGGTTGCGGGACCGCCAACAGCGTAATCTCTCCCCGCGATTTTCGGCGCCTTTGATGACTCCATCTTTCACAGTCGTGATCTGCACCAGGGACCGTCCCCTGGAGCTCGAACGATGCCTCAACGCTGTTCGCCTGCTCGATTATCCCGAATTCGAAATCCTGGTCGTCGATAACGCCCCGACCGGCGACGACGCCCGCGATCTCGCGACGCGCTTCGATGCCCGCTACGTGGTTGAACCCGTCGTTGGTCTCAGCCGCGCACGCAATCGCGGGGCACTCGAATCGCGCACCGAGTTGATCGCATACATCGACGACGACGCAATTCCGGAGAAAAACTGGCTTTCCGTGCTGGCGAACGAGTTTAGGGATCCGCTGGTGATGGCCACCACGGGTCGCATCGTCCCGACCAGGGTTGAAACTGAGGCCGAGCGGTTCTGCCACCGGATGGGCCTAACGGACTACGGCGAGCGACGCCGGGTAATCGATCGCAGCATCCCGCAATGGTTCGAGATGCTTATGTTTGGCGGAATCGGGATGGGCGCGAACATGGCGTTCAGGCGGAGCGCATTCGAATCCTGGCCCGGCTTCGATCTTCGCCTCGGCCGCGGCGCGCCGCTTTATGCCGGCGAAGAGGAGCACGCTTTTTTGGCGCTGGTGGACCGCGGGTATCGAGTCGTTTACGCTCCCGAAGCAATCGTTGCTCATCCATACCCGAGTTCGATGGAGGAGGTGCGCTCGCGATGGATGCGTACGCGCGCCTCGCAGATGGCATTTCTGACCCTGATCGCGGTCGAGCAGCCCCGTCACATTTTCGATATCGCTCGATACGCAATCAGCCGCCTGCGCCGCGAGCCTCGCGATTGGCGGACTTCTTCGACCGCACCCAAAGTGGGAATTCCCCGCTTGCGCGAATTGATGGCGTCAGTATCGGGGTTTTTTCTCTATGCGCGAACCCGATTTCCCTAGGGGGGCGGAGCGTCCTAACAGTTAAGCGCGAATAAGCACTTTAAAAATAAAATGAAATCGCGTACGATATCGTAATCACTCTATATGATTATTAGAACTATAATTGCGCTGAAGCAGTCATGCTTGCATCCAATTTGATGGTATTGCGACTGATCGGATGTTAGCTTAGGCTTGCCTTCGCATTTTAATCCCAATAAATTCCGTTTGGCGCGGCGAACCGAATTGGAGAGACCGCAAACGCGATGGCAATTGCCAAATGAATACGACGACGCTCGAACCGCGAGGATGTGACGATGGCAATGCGCCGTGCGGTCTCGCCCTCGTCTGACAATCAACCTGAGTCTTACCTCCTGCCGCCAACGCTCGACCTGATGCTCGCGGGGGCGGCGGGTCAGTTTCGGTTTTGTGGGCGGAATGAAAATAGCGATTAACGCACTGACGTTGCGCAAGGGCGGCACGCTCGTGGTGCTGAACAAACTGCTGACGGGATTCGTCGAGATAGCGCCCGAGAACGAATACCACGTGCTGGCGAATCTGGCGACGCCGCCCGCGCTCGAGGGAAATCCGCAAGTCAAGTATCACCACTTTTACTGGACCAGCGGCAGCTATTCGCGGGTGGCATTCTGGTACGTCGCGGTGCTGCCGCTGTGGCTGCGGCGCCACAAAATCGATGTGCTTTTTTCGCAGATTTGCTACTTGCCGCCGTTCACCCGCCGGCGCTCGGTGCTGCTCCTTCAGGACGCCAAGTTTTTTTACAATTCCAAGGAGTTGCGCAAACGACTGACCGTCTCCGAGCGGTTCAACCTGTGGCTCAAGAAGCGCTGGACCTATCATTCGGTGGGAGCCGCGAACCGAATCCTGGTGCAAAGCGATACGATGGCGCGCTCGGTGATCGCGAAGGTGCCTTCCGCCCGCGACCGCGTGAGCACGGTTCATCATGGCCCGGGAATCTTGAACGGCCAACCGCGGCCGGCTTATCGAGCCGGTCCCAGCGATACCTTCGAGATTGCCTACGTCGCGATTTACCGCGGATACAAGAATTTCGAGGTGCTGCTCCGCGCGTTGCGCCTGCTCGACGATGAAGGCGTTCCCGCCCGGCTGCATCTTACGCTCGACGTAATCGACAATCCGGGCGCACGGGCGGTGATGGCGTATGCGCGCAAAATAGGCGTCGAGCATGCGGTCGTGAATCACGGCGAGCTCGCGCCCGAGCGCGTGGCAGAGGTCTATCTTGCCGCGCGGGTGTTCGTGTTCCCGTCGGTTTGCGAGTCCTTCGGCTTTCCGCAAGTCGAGGCGATGGCTTTCGGTCTGCCGATTCTCGCGGCGGACACGGCGATCAATCGCGAAATCTGCAACCAGGCCGCAATCTACTTCGATCCCGACGACGAACATCTGCTGGCCGCGCAGTTGCGGCGGCTCTACAAGAATCCAGCCGAACTGAGCGCCCTCTCGGAACGCAGCGCGCGCCGGGGGCGCGACTTCGGCTGGACCGGCGCGGCCGCAGAAACCTTGAAATGGCTCAAGGCCTAATCGTATGCGCCCCTCCACTACCTGATCTCGTGTTTGATCCGGACGGTATCCTGACGATCGATTTCATCGGCGGTTCGCCATCATCACATCTCGTTGCCATCTAAGTGAGAGGCGTCTCGTTTCCGGAGGAAGCCCTTGGATAATTTTGAACAATCCTCGAAAAAAGGCCTCGTCGCCCGCGCCGGCGACGCGGCCACCGGCGATGACTACGGCACGCGAACCGCTTCGACGCCATCAACGAAAGAGAAGAACCGGCTTGATGTCCGGCGAGCATTGTTTGTTTGCCACTACCCGGTCTTCGGCGGGCCGCACAATTGGGGCATGAGGCTGAACGCCGCGCTGGCGCCCCGCGGATGGGAGGTGTTAGTGCTGCTGCCAGACGAGCCTGGCAACGCTGCTGAGCGCGTACGGGCAGCGGGTTCCACGGTTTTCCAGATTCCTCTTCATCGAACGCGCAAGAGTGTCGATCCGCGCAAACATCTGGCTTACCTCGTCACTCTGCCTCGCGAGGTCGCTGCCATCAGACGGCTCCTTCGCGAACAGCGGATCGATGTCGTGATGACGGGTGGCTACACGAACCCGCACGAGGCAATAGCCGCGCGCCTGGAGAATATTCCGATCGTCTGGCAGGTCGCGAACCTCCACTCGGTAGCTCTCCTGAGGCCGCTGATTATGCGCATGATCGAACGCTTTGCCGATGCAATCATGTTTACCGGCGAAAACCTGCAACGGACTTACCTGGGCGAACGAAAGCCTTCGGTCGAAGTCTTTCCTTTCTACCCGCCGGTGGACACCAAGCTATTCCGCCCAAATGAGTTGAGCCGCGAAGAGGTCAGAAAAGAGTTTAACATTCCGATGGACGCTCCGGTGATTGGATCCGTGGCAAATCTGAATTCGCAAAAGGGCCTTGAATACTGGATTCGTGCCGCCGTCCTCATTTTCCAGCAGGAGCCTGCGACCTATTTCCTCTGGATTGGCGCGAGGTCGGAGACAAACAGAACCTACGCGGCAAATTTGGAAAAGGAGATCGGACGCTCCGGCATTCCCCCGGAGCAGTTCATACTCGCCGGCCCCAGAATGGATACTCACCGCTATCTCGCCGCGATGGACGTCAAGATGCTCTCTTCTCGATACGAAGGAGTCGCAACTACCTCTTTGGAAGCGCTCGCGGTTGGTGTGCCCGTCGTTGCGACCGATGTCGCGGGAATGGCTGAAGCGGTCCGCAACGGCCAGACGGGTTTTGTAGTCCCGCCGGCGAATCCGGCCGAGTTGGCAGCAGCCGCACTCAGACTGATTCAAGACCCCGAGATGAGAAGGGCGATGGGAGAAGAGGCGAGGCGCGACGCGGTCAGGCGCTTCGACCTGAGCATCTGCGCCGAAACCCACCGTTGCGCATTGGAGTCTGCGATTGCGCATCGATTGCGGCTTCGGAACGCCAAAGCTTGAAGAGCGGCGTGGTTCGATAGATTGCTCTTGTAGCAGGCGTGCAACTGGAGATCGGGGCGGACCCTCAGGGTTTACAGGCATTGGTTAATAATCATTGGATTTTGCTGGAGAATCTGACGTTTCAAAAGGGTCCCGAAGGAGTCAAGCCAAGCGCCTCTCAGACTTGACATAAGCTGGCATCGAACATAAAAGAGTACGCTTGGTTGATCGGCTTCGGGGGGAATCGAGTGAAGCGTTCGCTATATGTCGGCCATCGAGTCAGGCTATCCGAGTTATCGATAGTCCGGCGGACGCGCACGTGATCATCCCGAGCGCATCGTGGGGCGCCCACTGAGGGAACGCGCTTCAGTTCGGCGGGAATTTGATTCTGTTGCGTCGACCGGAAATGCAGCGGCCAGGCGCGGAGATCGATCGAAAAGATATCGCCGGCCCTAGACGCTGAAATTGTCTTAGTGTATCTAAATCGCTGGCTGACCTGCTGAATTGTGTCGGCAGGCTTTGGTGGCGGAGGCAGCATCCTGCGATTTCAAATAAATTTACTGGTTCTGGCTGCCTTCCTCGCGGCCGCATCGTCGGCGTCGGCCAGCACCTACGCCGCCTACGTCCCGCTCGATGATCCAGCCTACATGGAACTCGAGACGCTCTCCGGCCTCGGCTTGATTCAAACCTACCTGAACGAGATCAAACCGATCGCTCGAGTCGAAGTGGCGAGGCTCATCCTCGAGGCGCAACAGGAGCAGAGTTCGTCGTTGCCGAGCGCCCGCCTGGCGGCCTCGCTGATCCGGTCGCTCCGTCTCGAGTTCGCCGAAGAAGTGAGTTGGCTCGAACACGACCGCGAAGACTACCTGCCGACGATGCTGAAGCCGATCGAGCGGGTCGAAGGCCAGTATATCTTCTCGAGCGGCGGACGGCGGAGCTGGCTTTCAAGCGGCGGAAATTCGCTCAGCGCCAAGGAACTGACGCCGCTGTTGCCGGACTCCGACGGAATCCCCACGGCGCCGGGCAGCAACGAAGTTGCGCGGCTGGCGGGATGGGGCGGTGTCGGCGGCTTTCTGACGTTCTATGGCGAAGGCGGCGTCGCCGGACCGATGACGAGATCGATTCCAGGTACGAATCGTTTCCGCGTTTTCAGCGCCGCCACGGTGCTGAGCCTCGGCAACACCGCCATCTCCTTCGGCAAGGAGGAAACCGCCTGGGGCGTTTCGCATTTCGGGCTCGGCTCGCTCTCGCAGGGAAACAACGGCCAGCCGTTCGCGGCGCTGCGCCTGCAGAATATCCATCCCTCGGTGCTGCCGTTCTTCCTGAAGTACCTCGGCCAGGAGCGCCACGTCATCATTTTCGGGCAGCTCGATAGCGACCGGACATTTTCCCGCCCCTGGATTTCAGGGCAGACGGTTTCGTTCAAGCCGTTCCCGTTTTTTGAGTTCGGTGTGAATCACGTGATCATGTTCGGCGGCTCGGGCAACAGCAACTACGGTTTCGGCGGATTTCTCGGCCGCGCGACCGGGTTCGCGACCGGCAACGCCAAGGACGGCAATACCAACTCGAGAGTGGGATTTTATGCGAAGCTGATCGTTCCGCAGCTTCGGAACACGCAATTCTACTACGAAATTCTCGGCGAGGACTTTTTTCAGCCGTTCGGCAACAGCCTGCAAATCAAGACTCCGTTCAAGGCTCCCTCCTACACCTTCGGCATCTATGCTCCGCAACTGACCGCCGACGGACTGACCGACGCCGGCGCGGAGTACACGCTGCTCGATTCGCGGTATTCGACCCACAACGACAGTTTGTATTGGGTTTATCAGAACAACTTGATGGGCGACCCGCTCGGACCCGGCGCATGGCACGTGAATGCGCAGATCGGCCGCTGGTTCAACTACCAAACCAAGCTCGGCTCCGAGTTCTTTTTCGAGCGCAGGTCGATGCTCCCGTTCCAGAACGGATCGGTGCTGGTCGCCAACGAAAACGGGTTTGGCGGCGCATTCACGTTCCTCCATATTCCGGCCAAATTTCAGAGCTCGGGTCAGACGCTCGGTCAGGTTCGACTGAGACTCTCGGCTGAGTATGTCGAGAATCTAAATTATTCCAGCCGCAACTCGGTCCGCACGATGCTCGAGCTCAGCTTTGGCGTGATGCCATCCTGGCCGAGCCTAAAATTCAGATAAGATGCATTTTAATGCGTTAGCAGGTAGTCACGTCTGCTAACTGATTGTCATCAAGCGCCGATGAACCGGCGAGACTTAGCGCGGAGCACGCAGCAGTTATTTTTGGCGAGGGAGAATCGGGTTCTCGATTGCTCTAAGCTTTGTTCCGCAGATTAGCATTGATGCTTCAAATAGCCTCTTGAAATAGCTTTTACTTATCATTAGGATGCGTTGGTGGTCGTCACACCTCGTGGGACTACCTTGCATCAGGGCCGGCGACTATCGTTCGCGACCTACTTAAGTGCTCTCTGAACTTGCCGCCACAGATGCGGGATGGCGGACGCATGCCCGGTCGAGCGGATTCGATTTATGCCTGATTCTAACGACCCGGCTGCGCGGATTGGCGGCGCGACGGCGGTTGGCGGATTTTCAGGCCGTGCGAGCTGGCGCGAGTTAACCGCGCGGTCGATCGGATAGCCCGAGCGAATGGTAAAGCGGAAGGAACAAATATTTGCGCAGATCATGCTGCTGTGCGATGCGGCCACGCTGATCGCAAGCTTCGTGCTGGCGTATTTGCTGCGCGATTATCTGGACAACCCGATCCGCGAGAGCATGCTCCAACCGCGGAATCGACCGGTGTTTCCGTTCGCCTCGTATAGCTGGATTCTCTGGGTCATCCTACCCACCTGGGCGGTCTGTCTCCGACGGTTTGGGCTTTACGGATCCCGTACCTACGAGTCCGGCCGACGGATCCTGAAGTGCCTCGTCAAAGCGCAGGCGCTCGGCGGCCTTACGCTGCTCAGCGTCCTGTATCTCGCGACGAAGCTCAATATCAGCCGCCTGCTGCTCGAGCTGTTCCTCGTGATCAGCTTTTTGATGCTGCTGGCGGTGAAGATCGCGGTCAAGCAGATGCTCAGCCAGCTCGCGCGGCGGCGACGGGCTCGCGAACACTGGAAAGTCCTGCTGGTCGGAGACCTCGCCCACGCCGACACGTACTTCCAACTGCTGCAACAGCATCCGCACTGGGGAATCCAGGTAATCGGGGTGGTATCGCCGACGTTTGCCGCGGCTGCCAACGGCAACGGTCGCCTGAACGGTCATACCAACGGAGCGAGCAACGGCAAGGGCGACGGCATTCGGACGAATGGATGGGGCGATGCGTTGCGGGAGTATTCGGCCGACGAGGTGGTGGCAGTCTGCTCATGGGAAGAAGCGCCGGGACTGCAGAACCTGGCTGAGGTCTGCGCCGAGCGCGGGGTAATCTTCCGGACGATGATCAAGCTGCCGCAGACCAACGTGGGAGGATACCAGGTCGAGGATCTGGGCAAGGGAACGTACCTGATTTCGCTCGAAACGATTCCGCAGGAAGCTATTCCGCTGCTGGTCAAGCGGGTGATCGATGTAGTCGGGGCGATGTCGGGGTTGGTGCTGTGTGCGTTGATTCTTCCTTTCTACGCGTGGCGGCTGCAGCGTGAATCGCCCGGACCGGTTTTCTTTCGCCAGCAGCGGCGAGGGCAGAATGGCCGCGTCTTTACCCTCCACAAGTTCCGGACAATGTATCCCGACGCCGAAGCGCGGCTCGAAGGGCTGATGGGCCAGAACGAGATGAACGGGCTGCTCTTCAAAATGAAGAACGACCCGCGCGTCACCCCGACCGGCGCCTTCATGCGCAAGACTCATCTGGACGAACTTCCACAATTCTGGAACGTGCTGAAGGGCGATATGAGCCTGGTCGGCACCCGGCCACCGACCGCCAACGAAGTCGCCCAGTATGAGCATCATCATTACCGGCGGCTGAGCTTCAAGCCGGGAATAACCGGCAACTGGCAACTGGCCGGCAATGGCAGAGTTAATAATTTCGAGGAAGTGGTGCGGCTGGACTGCGAGTATATCGATACCTGGTCGCTCTGGCAGGATTGTAAAATCCTGACCAGGACAATCCTCAAAGTCGCGCGCGCAGAAGGGTGGTAGGGGGCCAATGAGCCAGCGACCTCGAGCGCGATATTGGCGGGCCGGGTCGCGGTCGTAGCTCAGGCATCAGGGTTCTACTTGGGTTCTGCCTTGGTTAATCGGATTATTTGTCTCAGAGGAAGATCGCAATGAACGGAAAGCTCAAGCTAAATCTTTTTCCGACGGTGCTGTTAGTAGTGGCGATAGCTTCTCTGCCGGCGCCTGCGCGCGCGCAAATGTCGAGCGGTTCCAGCGGCGGGGCTTCTTCGGGGGTTGGCTCTGGCGGCGGTCCCGGATATGGTGCTCCGACCGGCGGCTACGCAGCTCCGAGCGGCGGGCCGGGTTACGGAAGTCCGAACGCAGGAATGCCGGGCACGACGGGCGGACCGATGATGTCCGGCGCCCCGAACGGCGGGATGCCCGGGAACAGCGGACCAGTGGGGCCGCCGTCTAGCAACGCTAGTGCTCAATTCGTCGCTCCCGCGGCCGGCGCGGGCATGTCCGGCAGCACTTCCGGGGCGTCGATTCTTAACGGAACCGGGATCAGCCCGCAGGAAGCGGCCAAGATGCTCAACACCGTCGGTCCGGGTTGCCAAAGTGCCTTGGCCAACCAGATGGGATTATCGTGCGATCAGATCCAGTCGATCAGATCGCAAATCGCCAATGGCGGCAGCCTGAACAGCAGTCAGATCGAGTCGATCAGCGCCAAGCTCGCCACCAACGGCATGTCGCCGACCGATATCGCCTCGGTAGCCGCGACGCTGGGATTGACCCAGAACCAGCTTTCGATGGTCCGAGGCCGCATGAATCAGTTGCAGGTGCAGCCGAATGGTCAATCGACTCAGACGCAGATGACCCCCGGTCAACCGTCCGGCGGCTCCGGTGGCGTCCAGATGCAGCAGATGACCAACGACAGCAGGACCATGTCGTCGATCGAAAAATCCTTCAAGCAGAGTGTGACCGGCCAGGTCGAGGAATTCGCAACACCTGAGAATCTCTACCAATACGGCTACTCGATGTTCTCTGGCCAGGTTTCGACTTTTGCGCCGGTAAACAACGTGCCCGTTGGCTCCGACTATATAGTCGGCCCCGGCGATGAATTCCGGGTGCTGGTCTGGGGACGCGTTAACGATAGCTGGAGCCTGCAGGTCCAGCGCAACGGCCAGGTCGAGATCCCACAGGTCGGTCCGCTCGAAGTTGGAGGCCTGACCTTCGAGCAGGCCAAGAAGCTGATCGAGGCCAAAACCAGCACGATGACCGGCGTCCATGCCGACGTCACGATGGGTGAATTGCGCACGATCCAGGTCTTCGTGGTAGGCGAAGTACAGCAACCCGGGCCATACACGGTGAGTGCGCTCTCGCGCGTCTCGAACGTACTTGCGGCCGCCGGCGGAATTTCCAAGATTGGATCGCTGCGCAAGGTCCAGGTGAAGCGCCACGACAAGCTGATCAGCCTGGTCGACCTGTACAGTATCCTGATGCATGGCGACACGTCGGCGGATATCCGGCTGCAACAAGACGACGTCATCTATGTGCCCGTGATCGGACCGGCGTTCGGAATCGCAGGCGTGGTGAAGCGTCCTGCAATATATGAGATGGCTCATCCGACCGAACGGCTGGCCGACGCGGTCGCGCTGGCAGGCGGAGTCGGGGCATTCGCATATACGCAGCGGGTGCAGGTGCAGCGGGTGCAGGACCATGTGCGGCGAATCGTGCTGGACACGCCGATCAATCAGTTGGCGGCGAGGAACTTCGAGACGATCGACGGCGATCTGATCAAGGTGTTCCCGGTGCTGCCGGATCAGAAGAACTATGTGCGCCTGATCGGCAACGTTTTTAGGCCCGGCGACTTCCAGTGGAACAAGCAGATGCGGGTGACCGACCTGGTCAGTCTCGGCGAAGGCACCCAGCCGCATACCTATTTCAAGTACGCCCTGCTGAAACGGCTGGAGGGCAAGGAGCTTTACGCCCATTATCTGCCACTGAACCTGGGCGCAATCATTGCGGATTCGAACAGCCCGCAGAATATCGCGCTGCGGCCCTTCGATGAAGTTACGATCTACAGCGAAGACAATCTCCGCGATCTGCCGAGCGTGTCGATCACCGGCCAGGTCAGGATGCCCGGCAGCTATCGGCTCGATCCGAGAATGAAGGTGAGCGACTTGG
This sequence comes from Candidatus Binatus sp., assembly GCF_030646925.1. Classification (NCBI taxonomy): domain Bacteria; phylum Candidatus Binatota; class Binatia (SeqCode); order Binatales (SeqCode); family Binataceae (SeqCode); genus Binatus (SeqCode); species Binatus sp. (SeqCode). The sequence continues at coordinate 74,692 of NZ_JAUSKL010000063.1, forward strand.
TCTACCTTGCGGGAGGGCTAAGTGATAACGCCTATCAGCAGCAAGCAACGCTGGCGCGAACTCAAGTGATCGATGGAGCGCATACCGAGCACACCTACATGGAAGTCGATCTGAGGCAGGCGCTGGCCGCCAATTCGGCATCGAATCCGTTGCTGCAAAACAACGACCAGCTATTTATCCGCACCGCCACCAACTGGCATCTGCCATGGACGGTCACGGTCGGCGGCCGGGTGCCGCGGCCGGGCGTGTATCCGATCCGGGAGGGCGAAACGCTCGATGAACTACTCGACAAGTGCGGCGGGTTCTTGCCAGACGCATTCCCCAAAGGGCTGATTTTTACGCGCGCATCGGTGCAGGCCATCGAACAACGGCAACTCGACGATAGCCGCATGCATCTGGCGCAGGACCTGATGCAGCTGACGCTCTCAGCGCCGACCTCTTCAAGCGGCGGCGCGGATACCAAACTCGCCGCACAGACGGCCACCCTGCAGCACTTGCTGGCGGCGGCGCAGACTGCGCAGGCTGACGGCAGAGTCGTGATTCAGTGGAATGATCGCAGCAGCGGGCGCGGACGCCGCACCAATGTCGTCCTGCAGGACGGCGATAACGTCACCGTTCCGTTGCAGCCGCTCTCGATCAACGTGCTCGGCCAGGTTAACAGCCCGACGTCGCTTGTTCCGCAGCCGGGGTTCAAGGTGAAGGACTATCTGTACCGGGCGGGCGGTCCCAGCAACAACGCCGATATGGACAACTTGATGGTTGTCCAGGCAGATGGCGCGGTTGTCACCGAAGAGGGCTTGAAGCATACCGGATCCGGCAGCATCTTTCCGGCGCTGCCTCTGATTTCGGGTGGGTTGATGAACGCCAAGCTCGAGGCGGGCGACACTATCTATGTGCCCGAAGACGTGCAAAGCTTCGTGAAACTGGAGCGGGCGAAGGATATTGCGACGATCGTGGCGCAAAGCGCGATGACGCTGGGAGTTGTCGGGCTGCTGGCGTTGAGGCTGTAGCAGGGGAGGCGTGTCGAAGCGCGGATACATAGCAGCGGCCGGCGTGATGCTGCTCGGCGCATTGCTGATCACGGGGCGATCGGCGGTTGCGGCCGAGCCGGTGAACGAACGGGCTGCGCTCGGGGTCGTGGCAAGGATGTATGGCTTCGATCCGGACTTGCTGATCGCGATCGCCAAGGTCGAGTCGAACGGGAATCCAGCGGCGGTATCTCCCAAGGGTGCGCAGGGTTTGATGCAGCTGATGCCTGCCACCGCGGCACAGTACGGCGTGGACGATCCGTTCGACGTGGTGGAGAACGCACTGGGCGCGGCGCGCTTTCTGGATCATCTTCGGCGCTGGCGGCTCAGTCACCCGCAAATGCAATTGCCCGAGCTGTTAGCTGCGTACAATGCCGGCGAGAACGCAGTCGCCAAGTACGGCGGAATCCCGCCCTATGCCGAGACGCAGGAATACGTGAGACGGGTGCTGGTCACCTACCTGCTGGACGGGGTCCCGCTTCGGACCGACGGTTCATCGCGAACGATCGGTTTGATCAGGCCGGCCAAATCGCGGATGCCTATCAAGGGCGTCGCGCACGCCGATCAATCGGTCGCGGAAAGCTCCGACGCAAAGGCTCTCGATCAGCTTCAGGCGCTCAAGCGGCAGCGCTGGGCAGCTTTGGAACGGGCTCGATGAAAATTGCCGTGGGGGTCACTCAAGTAAGCCGGCCGCTTGAGGCGATGAGACACTTCGCGATGCGAGTGCGCGGCGCAATGTCTCACCGGATCCTGGGACCCGCGTCCGTACAGTTCAAAACGCGCAGGACCTGATGAAGAAAATCGTTCCGCAGAATATAAGTCCTTCCTCGGCTCATTCCTCGATCGTGAAACGAGGAGTGAAAGAACCGAGTTATTTCACTTCGAACCTGCTCGAACACTGGCTGATAATCAGACCTTGGTGGCGCCGAATTGCGATTGCCACAGCTCTCGGCGTGCTGATTACCTTTGTGATGTCTGAGTTCGTGATGAGCCATTGGTATCAGGCGACGGCAATGATCAGGCCGGCATCGCAGCAAGGCCCGGTTTCGCCGCTGGCAATGATGCTCGGGAATTCCTCCTTCAGCGCGGCGCTGGGCAATATGATTTCCTCGTCCGCTGGCTTGTCCGAACAGTTGCCGAGCGACGCCGGTGAGTACGTCGATCTGATGCAATCACACGATCTCACGGTTGCACTCATCAAGCGGCATAATCTCGGTCCTATCCTCGATCATAAGTCCCTCGTAACTAGGCTGCTCGAACCGTTTGACCGCCTGTTGAACGCAGTGGTCGGGCTTTTCGTCGCGCCGGACCCTGGCTCGACCGATCGCATGTGGCATTGGTACGAACAGATGCAACGGCGCTTCGCGGTTGACTACGACAGCATGCAGGGAAATCTCACGCTGACATTTCTCGACCGTGACCCTGAGACCGCCAAGAAAATTCTGGGCTACTATATCGATGATCTGAGGGAGAAGTTGCGCAGGCGTACGATTGAGAATACCAGCGCGGCAATCGAATCGCTCCAGGAAGCATTGCAGCAAACTCCCGATCCGCTGGTGCAACAGCAGGTGGCGCAGATCATCGCACAGGAGATTCAGCAGGAAAAAACTGCGCAGGCTGAGGCGGATTTTGCCTTCTCCGTGACGGATCCACCCTACGTCCCGCAGCACATCTACAAACCGAACCCCTTGCTGCTTTGCCTGATCGCCGCGCTCGCCGTTCCATTTCTCGCGCTCGTCGTGCTTGAGCTGCACGCCAACGTATATGTGCCATTTCGCGAGGCCGACCAGGCGCTTGATCGAGGGACCGCGAATGACATGGACGGCGCGGCGCATGACAGGTCGATCGACGAATCCAGGTCGCGGCCCGCGAACTAGCTCGCCACCTTGTTTTCAACCGGATTGACCCACTTAATCGAAAGTCGCCTTGGATGGTCCGGACGGGGGCCCGCCCGGTTGCGGATGGACCGATAAATCGCCGAATCTGGTCGGATCAGGATAAGGATCATCAAAACGCAGGATCGTCTATCGATGATTAGGGAGCGCAACGCCCAAGCGCAGGTCGCCGGAATTCTTCCGCCGAGGTACAACGTATGGCGACAGTCGTTTGACGAGTTGGTGCAGCGCAGTTTGAAGGGCGAATGCGCCGTTCTTGATGTCGGCGCCGGCCGAAAACCAACCTTTCCTCGCGATCGGCGCTCGCCGAATTGCTACTACGCCGGGTTGGATTTGTCGGCAGCCGAACTCGCCAAGGCCCCGCCCGGATCCTATGACGGCAGCTGGGCTAGCGATATCACCCGGAAGGTACCCGAACTCGAGGGGCGCTTCGACCTGGTGCTAAGCTGGCAGGTCCTCGAACATGTGAAGCCGCTGGACGCCTCGATCGAGAACATCCGCAGTTATCTGCGCCCGGGAGGCAGGCTAATCGCTACGCTCTCCGGTGCATTCTCGACTTATGGCCTTATTAATCAGGTCGTGCCTGCCCGCGTGGGTGTTTGGGCGATGAGCAAGCTGCTCGGACGCGACCCCGAGACCGTGTTTCCCGCCTACTACGATCATTGCTGGCAAACCGCGCTGGAACGAATGCTGAGTCATTGGACAAGGTTCGAAGTAGTTCCATTTTATATCGGTGCTTCGTACTTCCGCTTTTCCAGGACTCTTCAGCGCATCTACCTTGGTTACGAAGACTGGGCGCTGAGGGGCAAGCACTTCAACCTTGCGACTCACTACCTGATCGATGCCACGAAATAGTTCTTTTTCCTCTACGAGACCAGGGCGTTCTTGCTAGCGCCGATCGACGATGAATTCAAGCGGGAAAATCTAGTGCATAAGGATCGACATGGTTCCCGCTAAGAGTCGGCTGAAGCATTTCATTGCGCGCACTCGGCTGCTGGGGCGCGTCATCATGGTTCCGATGCGGATTAAGCCCGCGATGAAGTACGTCGGCGATCCGATTAAGCAGCTCGCTATCTGGCTGGTGCAGTCCCGCGAGTACACTAACTTCACCTATGACCTCGATAGCACCAATCGACAGTACCTGGCCGCCTTCGTCGCACAGATTACGGGCAAGTCGTATTCGGAGGTGAGCGGATACATCGCGGAACTCGAAAATGATAAACGACTGGCGGCTCATATCCTGCAGGTGACGAGCAACAGTCTGCTGCGAAGCTTCGCCGATTCGAGCGTAAGGTACGCCCGACGGCTTGGCTGGTATGCGATAGTAAGAGCGAACAGGCCAAGAGTGGTGATCGAAACCGGCGTGGACAAGGGGCTCGGCGCCTGCGTCCTTACAGCCGCACTATCAAGGAACTCCGAAGAAGGTTACCCGGGCTACTACTACGGTCTGGATATAAATCCGGACGCGGGTTACCTGCTATGCGGCGAGTACCAGAAGTTTGGCGAGATTGTTTACGGTGATTCGATCGAAACGTTGAAGTCGTTTTCCGAACCGATCGATCTTTTCATTAACGACAGCGACCATTCGGCAGGCTACGAAGCCGCCGAGTACGAGACGATTAGCAATAAATTGAGCGACGATTCGATAGTGCTCGGAGACAATGCGCATCTAACCACTAAGTTGTTGGAGTTTGCCGATCGAACTGGAAGAGAATTCCTTTACTTCCAGGAAAAGCCTCTTCGGCATTGGTACCCGGGTGCCGGGATTGGAGCCGCATTCAAGCGTGCCAATGCAGCCGGAGAAGCGGCCGCGGCGAGTAAGCGCGAGCATCCGGGAGCGATTCGGGGTGTTGTGCGCGGGCTATAGCCGGCGGCAATAAGTCATAAATTGGGCTCATTCGGACCCAGACCCCAGGTCGCGGAGATTTCTCAGGGCATTGCCAGTGCAATCGCGGACGCTCCGTTTGCGCCCGTCTTGCCGGGCGAGGTGGAAAGGAAAGCCCGGCTCTATCGACGCTTCGACCGCTATCTCAGCGGAGGAAATGTGTTGGTCGAGCTCGGATGTGGGGATGGCGGCGCACTCGATCAATTCCATTCCAGGTATCGGATCGCGATCGGAATAGACGGCAGCCTGACACGCTTCAGGATGCGTTCCGGAACGCGGGTCGGCTGGAGCATGGTGTTGGCTGATCTAAATCGGCCTTTCCCGCTAAGAGCAGGGAGTGTCGATGCGGTCTTCCTGAACCAGGTGATCGAGCATCTGGCCGATCCCCGCCATCTGGCCGACGAGGTAAGGCGGCTGCTCAAAGCCGATGGCATCGCCCTGGTCACGACGCCTAACCTCCGCTACCTGGGGCATCTGCAGCGACTGGTCATGCGGGGCAGGGGGCCGCGCACCGGAGATAGTATCGATATCGACGGGCCGTGGGACAACGGGCACATCCACTACTTTACTCATTCCGATCTACGAGAAATTTTTCTGGACGCAGGATTCAAAAAGGTCGAGTCGCGGGCCTTGGTGAATCTGGAGGGCGCGCGGCCTTGGCTGCGCAACCTGCTCGACCGAAGATCGTCCTCGTATATTGTGCGCGAGTTCCTTTCCGGCAATATCCTTCTCACAGCGACCAAATGAAAGCGCACTCGCCAATCGTGTCGTGATACCACCGGCTCTTATACCGTTTGAAGTGATTGCTTTGACTCTGGCGCTGCTGGGGCTCCGCAAAAGGCTTCCTATCTGGCCTCTTTCACCGGTCTGGCTCGTCATCGGAGTCTATTTGCCGTTGGCGATTTTAGGCAGGTATGCATTGGCCCTCGGCAGCGGAGTGCCGGGACAGTCGTTCCTGTTCTACTTGCCCAAGAGGACGTTAGACCACGCCTTTGCCTGGTTCCTGCTTCTGCTACTCGCATTCGCGGCGGGCATCTACCTGGAACTCTTTTTTAATGGGAGCCACGAAGGCAAAGTCGTCTTCAAGCCATCGAAGGAGCGCAGCGGCGGCGCGATCCTGGTTGTCGGTGTGGCATTCGCCCTGCTGCTCCTGATCTTCGGGGTAGGATTCAAGGAGCTTTTTTATCGAATCGAATACCTGACCGGCCGCCACAACATTACCAAGATAATCGGGAAAGCGCTCGCGCCGCTTGGGATTACGGCGTGCGGCTACGGCGCGCTCGCCTTCCGCAGCACGCTGATCAGGCTGGCTGCGACCATCGTTGCGATAGGTTACTTCGTGGTTTCGCTTTCCATGGCGACGCGCCTGATGGCGCTGGTGCCGGTCTTGTTCGCAGTTGGATGCTTCTGCGCGCGTCCTCAATCGAGAACTGTTCGTATAATGCTGTATCTGAGTCTTTTCAGTTCTCCCGCGCTACTGCCGATTCCGCTGGCCTTGCGCAATCTACCGGTGCAGGGGCTGATTCCATTTGCTGCCGCTTTGCGAAAAATAGAAGGGATTTTCGGCGTGCGGGGCCTTTTTAAGCACGTTGTCGGAAGCATTTTGATCGCCTTTTCGATGACCGGCTATGTAGGCGAGTCTCACCCGCTCAGCATCAGTTACCTGCTTACTTCGGCCAACCCCTTGCCTGGCAGGATGACGGATTGGTACTTGATCGCCCACCGCTTGATGGTTAACGTTTTCTCGCCTTACAACGGCCTGGGCGAGTTAATGAATTATGGGATTGTCGCTGGCGCAACCTGCTATCTGTTGCTTGGGATGTATTTCGCACACACGGACCGCAAGATAAGGCGGTGGGTAAGACAGGGGAAGATATTGCCCGTTCTGGTTCTGTTCGGGTTTTCCGCCCTGCTTGTACTTATGACCTTGCAATATAATTTGAGGTCGAGCTTCAGGCTGGTGTATTACTCGATGTTCTTCGAGGCGGTCATGTTCTTGTTTGACTCGGGATCTACCACCGAGACTGCGTACAAGCCGATACGACTTGCACGGCCTTCGAGCGCAGTTTGAGTCTCGAGTCCTAATGCCACGCACGCCCCAGCATACCAATATCTGGATAAAACTCGTACAGTCTGAATCGGCGAAATAGGTGAACCTTCTTAGCTCGATTGGTAAAGGTTGGCGTGCTCTGGTTTTAGTGGGTATTATCACCGGAGCTTGCGGCGCCGCAGGTCACTTCGCATCCGAGCTCGAGGCCGGAACCGCAGCCGAGAGATCGGGAATAGTCGCTGTAGCATTTCCAGCTTCTGCGAAGTACGTGTTCTACGTCTCCAATGACGGGAACGATAGGTGGAGCGGAACCCGTCCCGCGCCAGCCGGTGGCGACGGCCCATTCGCCAGCATCGAAAGGGCTCGCGATGCGATTCGCAGTCTCAAGGCTGCCGAAAGACTAGACGGTCCGGTAGACGTGCAGATTCGCGGTGGAACCTATCAGTTGAAAAGTCCGCTAGTTCTGACACCTGGGGATTCCGGTTCGTCGCGGGCACCGATCACCTACGAAGCTTATCCGGGGGAGACTCCGGTGCTTAGCGGCGGCCAAAGGATAACAGGCTGGCGAAAGCTCGGCAACGAGGCGGATAGCGTGTCGCCGGCCGCGAGGGGCGAAGTCTTTGTAGCCGACGTGTCACCGGGATGGCGCTTCAACGATCTGTGGCTGAGTGGCAGATCGCTCTCTCGTTCCGCCGCACCGAATACGGACGACTGGCGTCAATGGCCGCGCGCAACGCCGGCGCGGGGCGTGATCAACGGCTTCTACTTCGCTCCGGGTACGGTCGAACGCTACGCCGACATCACGAGCGCCGAAGTGAACATGGTGCCGTTCATCGGCTCTCATCCGGTCAACTTTCTTGCCCCGATTGCAAACCTCGACGTGCGATCCGGAACTCTTGTCTTTGCGGATGCAGCAAAGGATTCTGTTCTGAAAAAGTATAGGAACGGTGACTATTTCAGAATCGAGAATGTACTTGGAGCGATCGTGCGCCCCGGCCAGTGGAGTGTGAACGCGGACAAAGGAAAGGTTTACTGCTGGCCACCCGCCAATACCGATCTTAACACCGCTGAAGTAGTAGCTCCGCGGCTGCTTGAGGCGATCGAGTTGCGAGGATTCGAGGGGCGTGGAGAGCTGGTCAGGTTCGTCAGGATCCGGGGCCTTACGATTTCACACGTTGACCGGCGCCGTTTGGACCAACCGTTTCCCCCTGGACCGCAGCTTCGGCTGATCAAGTTCGAGACCCAGGATGCGGCAGTGTTGCTATCGGGAGTCGAGGACTGCAGCATCGAGCAGTGCCGCATCACAAACGTAGGCGGGATGGGTGTGCGCGCGACTTATTATGCCCAGCGCATCAGAATTCTAAACAACGAGATCAGTGACTGCGGCGGGAGCGCGATCGCATTTGAAGGCTACGAGGCCGGTACGCACGACGTTAATCGTGACAACCTGATTGCCGGCAATAGCCTGCATCATTGCGCCCAGAGTAGTTGGCGCGGATCCGGTGTTACACTGTTGCAGGCCGGACACGTTACTGTCCAAGACAATAAGATTTACGACTTACCATTCTGCGGAATTCTGGTAAGCGGCTACCCGGTTAGTTGGGTTCGCACACATAGACTCGATCCGAAAGGTAAGATGGCTTCGCCGGAGGGCGTTGTCGAGCCGCCGAATCCGAGTCTCGCACTTCGCCAAGGCGAAATCGGCGACGATCCTCTTACAATCGATAGCGTCAAGAAGTTTATTCCCGGCAGCGTCCTCATAAAGGACAACGTCGTCAGTGACATGATGAAGATCCTGGACGACGGCGGCGGGATTTACGCCGGCTGGAGTCATCACACGGTCATTCAACACAATCGCGTGTACCGCTCCCATCGCGAGATGTCGTATGGAATCTACCTTGACGCGGAGCAGCTCGATACGACCGTGCGCGACAACGTTGTTTACGATTGTCCGGAGGTTGCCTCGCCGAGAATTGGAGCCGCCTTATACCTGAACAATACCGGTCGCAACCAGGTAAGGAACAATATCCTGGCGCTGAGCAGCAGGCTTTTTCAGTTTTGGGCGAGCGACGGCGGACAGGTCGCGACTCAGAATATATTCCTGTTCAAGGGGATTCCCGGCGATGCCGTCCTGACAGCGGCTCACAAAGGACGAATGAATTTGCGCGATTTGGGAGTTATCAAGGAACCTCGCAGTCCTTTGTCCGAGATTCTCGAGATGCCTATCTTCGACCCTGCTTACCAGGGCTTCGGCAACAACATGGGGCCTTCGACCATGGACTACAACATTTACTGGAGCACTGGCGGTTACGCAGCGATTCAGCCTTTTGTCGATCATTGGCGCAAAGGTGGATGGGATCAGCACTCGATTGTAAGCGATCCGCTGTTCGTGAATGCCGAAGCCGGGGACTTTCGCTTGCGAGCAGGATCCCCCGCGCCCGGCGTAGGATTTCATCCGTTCGAGATTCCCGCCGCGAACTGAGCACGACTGATACTGCGCGACAAGACTAGTGTTACCTCGTTATTCTTACTGAGGTTTTTCGGAATGATGCCGTCTCAAATGCTCGTAGCTGAAGATAAGAACCTCGTGATTCGCCGGCCGGGACAGTGACAGGATGAGCGAACTTTCAGAGCGGCTTCCGCCGGTCCAGGTAGAAGACATCGAGCCAGCGGGACGTCCTGCCCGAGCACAAATCGGATCGTCCACGCTGGCCCTTGGTGCGATTGTCAGTCTCGGCGGACGGCTGGCGGGACGAGCTTTTAGGATGTCGGTCGAGATCGCGCTTGCCCGGCTGTTAGGACCCGCCGGCTACGGCCTGTATGCGGTTGGGTTTACTTTGTTTGTTATCACGGCCGTCATTTCACCGCTGGGGCTTGATCAGGGCGTCATCTATTTCGGTGCCCGCTATTTGCACGACGACGCCGGACGGTTCAAAGGGGTGCTGTTCAGATCTGTCGGCTACACTGTGCTAGCCGGGTCGATCCTGGCGATAGGATGTTTTCTACTAGCGCCCTGGCTGGCAAACGATATATTCCGCAAGCCCGCACTGACCTTTGTATTTAGAGGTTTTGCGCTTGCAATCCTGATGGCTGCTGCGTTGAAGACGATGGGTGCGGCCACGAGGATTTCTCATAACATGAGACGCAGCGTGCTGGCCGAGGAGCTGGTTCCGCCGGTATCCACGCTGCTGCTGATACTGGTATTTTTTCACCTGGGATGGGGAGTCCACGGCGCAGTTCTGGCGGTTTCGATATCGTTTACGCTCGCGGCCTGCGTCGCAGCCTATTGTCTATGCGAACTGTTCCCGGTCCTGCTATCACCTGCCGTGAAAGCAGTCGGCGATTCGGGCGGGCTCATTAGGTTCTCGCTTGCAACCGGAGCGCTGGTAGGCCTGACCAATATCTACTACGGCCTCGATCGCTTCCTGGTGGCGTATTTTTGGGCTGCGCGCGATGTCGGGATTTATCAGGCGGCCGCGCAGACTTCCAACCAGTTCGTCACGATCGTCGGCGCTTTCAGTATGGCATTGACGCCGATGATCGCTGACTTATACCATCACGGCGAGATTGAACGGCTGAACGAACTTTTCAAAGTCAGTACCAAGTGGGCGCTTTACCTGAGCTTGCCGCTATTTGCGGTTATCTGGGTCGCGCCCGGCGATTTCATGGCGGCTTTGTATGGCGAACACTACCGGAGCGGCGGGCTGATTCTCGCCGTTCTCGCAGTCGGACAGCTAATCAACGTAGCGACGGGCGCGGTGTTTTTTCTGGCAGTGATGACCGGTCAGCAGAAGCGTCTGATCCAGGCTTCGGCGGTGGCGGTCGCCGTGACTGTAGGTCTCGATTTCCTGCTGATACCGCGCATCGGCCCTGTAGGGGCAGCTCTCGGGACGACGTTGGTTGGCGGCGGAATGTGGATTTTCATGTTGCTGCAACTGCGCTCGGTGCTAGGTCTTTGGCCATTTGACAGGCGTTATCTTAAGGGGCTGACTATCGCCGCGATGTGCGTCGCTTTTCTGGTGGCCTTGCATTCGAGCCTTGGTGCCTCGCCGCAAGTCACGATCATCGTGATGGGCGTCTGCAGCGTCGCGATATTCGCGGTTGCTCTTCCGGCGCTGGGACTCGATCTCGAAGATAGCGAGTTGCTAGCACTCATTCGGTCCCGGTTATTTAACGTAGTTAAGTGAAGAGGAAAATGGAGGAGTCAGTAAAGCTGCTATACGTGTGCGGGGCTGGACGCAGCGGCAGTACAATCCTTGACCGCATGCTGGGACAAGTCGAGGGATTTTTCTCGGCCGGAGAGATACGGGTCTTGTGGGACCGCGCCCTCGCTCAGCACTTGCTGTGCGGGTGTGGCTTGCCGCTGGACGATTGTCCGGTGTGGGGAGACATCATCAGGAACTCGGTAGGTGGTGACAATAGTAATGGCGGCGATGACGTCAGAAACATCCGGCAATCCGCGCGAACTCTTGCCACCCCCTTAATTCTACTGCCCGGAGGGCGAAAGCTGCTCAGATCGATGACGCTACGGCACGTCGATCGAATCGCGGCGGTGTACAAGGCGATCGTCAAACAGACCGGATGCCGGGTGATCGTCGATTCATCGAAGGTTCCTGCTTACAGTTACCTGCTTTCACAGGTACCGGGCATCGAACTATACGTGGTGCATCTCGTGCGGGACCCGCGCGCGGTCGCGTACTCCTGGCAAAAGAGCAAGTCGCGTCCGGACATGCGCAAGGTTACGGGAGCTCCCAGCGAGATGACTCGCTTCGGGCTGGTAACGAGTTCTCTCATCTGGGCGATGGAGAACATTGCATCGGAAATGCTTTGGCAGCGCTCCGAGAGACCGTATCTAAGGCTCAGCTATGAAGAGTTCGCAACACATCCTAAAGCTGCGCTGGACTCAATCTTTCGCTTGCTCGGCGAGACCCCCGCGACCACTCCCTTCGTGAGCGATAGCGAAGTGAAGCTCAGCGTGAACCATACGGTGGCTGGAAATCCCGACCGAATGAGCACTGGGCTGGTCAAGCTCCGGGTTGACGACGAGTGGCGGGCGCGGCTGGCTCCGATGAACCGTCGTCTTGTAGAAGTTCTGACCTTTCCGGTTTTGCACAGGTATGGATACTCGGTTAACGGTGCCTAGTTACACCTCGAGGCGGCCGGAACCCTCGGCTGCGAACCGATGATCGTTTCGAACTTCGCACTGGAGCCCATCAACTTTACCAATAACTCTGAGGCGTCATGATATCTAACGACAAACTCCAGGTTTCACGGTACTGGGATAACAGGCCGTGTGGCTCATCGCTCGCCGGCGAGGCGGCGCCGGGCACTCCCGAATTCTTTGATCGCACGGAAATGGTTCGTTATCAACGAGAGCCATTCATCCAGCGCTTCGCGCGCTTCGACGAATGGAGCGGCAAGTCGGTGCTGGAAGTCGGATGCGGAACGGGCTCCGATTTGTCGATGTTTGCACGACATGGCGCTCATACCTTCGGCTTGGACCTTACGCATGCCGGAGCGACGCTTGCGACACAGCGCTTACGGCATCACAAGGCGGCCGGGTCCGCGATGGTTGCCGATTGCGAGTCCGCGCCTTTCGCTGACGACACCTTCGACCTGGTGTACTCGTGGGGAGTTATACATCACTCGCCGAACACCGCGTTAGCAGCGAAAGAGATAGTGCGTGTGACCAAGCCGGGCGGGCGCATAGTAGTGATGATATACAATCGGAAATCGCTGGTCGCGCTCCAGGCGTACTTAATGTACGGTTTCTTGAAAGGAAGACCCACGCGTCCGCTCGCAGATATTATGGCATCGCATCTGGAAAGCCCCGGTACCAAGGCCTTCACGGAAGACGAAGCGCGCGCGATGTTCTCCACGCTCGAGGACGTCAGGATCACGCCGGTTGTCACTATTTACGACCTACGTATCGGGCGCGAGCGATTTCTGCCGCAGTGGATGTGTTCGCTGGTGCCTCAGCGGCTCGGCTACTTTATGGTAATCGACGGCCGCAAACCTATGAGCGCGAATGCAGCCGCAAAGCCACCAGCAGATGTTACATCGCTAACCGAACCGCGCAACGCGAACTAGCAACTCTTCATCGCCGGGCGTTTAACAGGAAGTCACTTAGATGGCCGCAATCTCCAGAATTCAGCTACCACTTCATGCGATGCTGGCATGCCCGCAGTGCCGCGGAAGTCTGGTAGCGACCTCGCACGATCTGCGTTGCGAGAGTTGCGTGAAGACTTATCCCATCGTAGACGGCATACCACTGCTACTGCTTGATCTTAAGGCGGCCGAGCACGACGAACTGGACCATCATAACGGCCATCATACACACAATGAGCGCGAGCGGCAGAAGGACTTCTTCGACAATGAAGTCGAACCGGAGTTTGAGATAACCCGCCCGCGGGGAACGCCTGCGCTGTATAGCTGGTACTACGCCGAAAAATTTCGCAAAAGTATCGCCAACCTGGAATCGCTGCTTGATGGATCGACCGTGCTGACGGTATGCGGCGGCTCCGGCATGGACGCGGAATTTCTCGCGTCACGAGGCGCTCGCGTAATAGCATCGGACCTCTCGCTCGGCGCAGCCAAGCGCGCCAGCGAGCGTGCGCGGCGTTTCGGCCTCGCGATCGAACCGATCGTCGCCGACGTCGAGCGTTTGCCGTTCGCCGATCGCGCCGTGGACGTAGCTTATGTGCACGACGGGTTGCATCACATCGAGAACCCTTTCGCGGGACTCAAGGAGATGACCCGGGTGGCTCGTTCGGCAATCTCAGTGACCGAACCAGCCGACGCGATAGCTACCAAGATCGCCATCTACCTGGGGCTGGCTTTGGAACGGGAAGAAGCGGGCAATCGAGTCGCGAGAATGCGCCGGCATGAGATCGCGCAATTTCTCGAACAGGCGGGCTTCAAGGTGGTTAGCGCTCAGCGCTATGTGATGTACTATCAGCACAATCCTGGCCGCCTTATCGAATTTCTATCCAAGCCGGGTCTGCTGGGCGTATCGCAGGGCGCGGTGATCCTCAGCAACCTTCTGATCGGGCGTTGGGGCAATCGCCTGGGAGTAACTGCGACTCGCGTGACCGGCACATGATAGTTCGCCGGTCGCAGCCTCCGTATCGGTTCATGGCGAGTGTCGATCGGATTCCGTGAAGCTATGAAAATACTGTTCTTAGGCAGCAACTACTGGCCGGACGAAACCGGTAACGCTATGTTCGTGACCGGGCGATGCGAGTATCTCGCATCGCGAGGCCACAACGTCACAATCTGTACGGGCTTTCCTTATTATCCAGAATGGCGGCCACGGGAAGAGTATCGCGGGCGGTACTTCATGCGCGAGAAACACAACGGGGTCGAGATAGTCCGCTCGCCTCTGTACGTGCCGCAACGGATCACTTCGATGGGCCGCATCCTGCATGAAATCTCGTTTATAGCCTCTTCGTTGGTGACGGCTATGTGGCAGGAAAAGCCAGACTTGCTTTATATTGTGTCGGCGCCGCTCGGACTTGCCGTGTCCGCTTACCTTCTAAGCCATCGCTGGAGAATTCCATATGTCTTTTACGTGGCCGACATGCAGCCCGATACGGCTGCTCACCTCAATATGCTCCCGGCGCCGGTGATGAGATTCCTCTACGCCCTTGAGAGCTTCGCCTATCGCAACGCTGCCTTGATCCCGACGCTTACCGAAGGGATGCGGCAGAAGATTATTTCCAAAGGGATCGCGCCCGAAAAGGTTGTGATCTTTTCGCATTGCGCAAACCAACCTTTGTTCGACATTCCCGCCCATAGAGGCGGACAGAGCTTCCGCCGCACCCACAATCTCGAAGGTCAATTCATCGTATTGCATTCCGGGAACATCGGTGTGAAGCAGGGACTCGAGGTGGTAGTCGAGGCAGCCGCGCGCACGCGCCAAAATTCGGCGATTACCTATGTGCTGGTGGGAGACGGCGCGGCACGTCCAGTGCTTCAACAACGCACGGCGGAATTAGGTCTCAGCAATGTTCGTTTCCTGCCGATCCAACCTAAGGAGGTTTTCTGGGACATGCTGGGAGCCGCCGATGTCTGCGTGATCACCGAGAAGTCGTCAGTCGGCGATATCCTGTTCCCGGGAAAGACAGTGGACTTTTTATCCGCAGGCCGTGCGGTTATCGCCTCGATCTCCGTAACGAACGAAGCAGCGCGGATAGTAAGTGGCGTGGGCGCGGGACTTGTAGTGACACCCGAGGATCCCGACGCGTTTGCTGCGGCCGTGACTTATCTCAAGGATAACGAAACCGAACGGATGAAGATGGGTGAACGCGGTCGAGCTTACGCGCGCGAGCATTGGGACCGTCACCGCATACTTCCAGTTATGGAGTCGACACTCGCTGCTCTGGTGAGAGGGGGCGACCTTCGACAGCAAGCAGCCTAATAGGGAGGAGAAATGGCAAAACGAGCACTAGTAACCGGAGCGGGCGGATTCATCGGGCATCACCTGGTCACCTACCTGAAGCAGCAGGGATACTGGGTGCGGGGAGCCGACCTTAAGCGCCCCGAATTTACTCCAGCAGATGCCGACGAGTTTCTGCAGGTCGATCTAAGGCGCTGGGAACACTGCCTTGCGGCCACCAAGGGTGTGGACGAGGTCTATGCGCTTGCGGCAGATATGGGCGGGATGGGCTTCATCTCGAGCCATCACGCCGAAATCCTTCACAACAATTCGCTGATCAACATTCACACCCTCGATGCTGCACGGGAAAACGGGGTCAAGCGCTACCTCTATACTTCGTCGGCCTGCATCTATCCAGAATTCAAGCAGACTGAGACCAACGTCACGCCTCTCCGCGAGGAAGATGCATACCCGGCTATGCCGCAGGATGCCTACGGATGGGAAAAGCTGGTGACCGAGCGGCTATGCACTCATTACCGCGAAGACTACGGTATCGAGACGCGCATCGTGCGGTTTCATAACATCTTCGGTCCGCTCGGCACCTGGGAAGGCGGCCGCGAGAAGGCGCCGGCTGCGATGTGCCGCAAGATCGCGATCGCCAAGCTCACCGGACATCCTGAAATCGAAATCTGGGGCGACGGACTCCAAACCCGCTCGTTCTGCATGATCGATGACTGCGTAATCGGAATTTGCAAGCTGATGAATTCCGACTACCACGAGCCGCTCAACCTCGGGCAGGATCGCATGGTGACTATCGATCAACTAGCGGACATCGTCGCGCACGCGGCCAACTTCAAGATAACCAAGAAGCATGTTCCAGGACCGCAAGGAGTCCGCGGAAGGAACTCCGACAATACGCGGTTGCGCCAGGTACTCGGATGGGAGCCGAAAATCAGCCTCGAGGACGGCCTTGCGCGAACCTACAAGTGGATCGAAAACCAGGTCCGCGAACGCATCAGGCTGAACGGCGAGGGGGCCTTCCGTAGTGCCAGCTGAGAGTAAGACTTTAAACGCGGAGAGAGATATGGGGATATCGGTTGTAGGACTCGGCAAACTCGGCGCGTGCATCGCAGCCAGCGCCGCGAGCAAAGGGATGCAGGTAGTTGGCGTGGACTCCAATCCGCGCAACGTCCGGTTGATCAATGACGGCCTGCCGACGGTGGTCGAGCCCGGCCTGGCGGAGATGATTTCCGCTAACCGGGAGCGCCTGAAGGCCACTTCGGACTACCAGTCAGCTATCAACCAGACCGACATGACCTTTGTGGTGGTGCCGACTCCGTCAGATCAGGACGGCAAATTCTCGCTCAGCTTCGTGCTCGAGGCGCTCAAGTCGATCGGGGCCGCGCTCGCGAACAAGGCCGGGTTTCACGTCGTCATAATAACCAGCACCGTGTTGCCCGGCTCGACGCAGGTAGCGCTGGTGCCGGCGCTTGAGAAAGCCTCCGGCAAGAAATGCGGCCGCGATTTCGGCGTTTGCTACAATCCCGAGTTCATTGCGCTCGGCGATGTGATCCATGGCCTGCTCAATCCTGATTTCATCTTGATGGGCGAATCCGACGCGAAGACCGGCGTTCTGCTCGAGGACTTTTATAGCCGCTTCTGCGACAATCATCCGCCCGTGCGCCGCATGAACTTCGTCAATGCCGAACTCACCAAGATTTCGGTCAATACCTACGTCACTACCAAGATCTCCTTCGCCAACATGCTGGCTGCGATCTGTGAAGAGCTGCCCGGCGGGGACGTCGATGTCGTCACGGCGGCGCTCGGCAATGACGCGAGAATTGGCCGACGCTATCTGACCGGCGCGCTGGGATACGGCGGCCCGTGCTTTCCGCGCGATAACCAGGCGCTTGGCTACATCGCGCGCGAACTTGGATGCGACGCCAGTCTCGCCGATGCCACCGATAAGACCAATCAGGTACAGCTTGACCGGCTGCTTAAGCGCGTTCGCTCCGCCATATCGCCCGAGATGACTGTCGGCGTGCTAGGTGTGGCTTACAAGCCCGACACCAACGTGGTCGAAGAGTCACAGGGCCTGATTATCGCGCAGCGGTTAGCGTCCGACGGACGCAAGGTAATAGTCTTCGATCCTTTCGCGATGGACAACGCGCGCCGGGTGCTGAATCACTCGGTGCAGTACGCGGAAACGATGGCCGAGTGTCTGCGCCGGTCCAACGCATTGATCATCGCCAATCCATGCCGCGAATTTCGCGCTATCAAGAAAAGCGATTTGCCGCGCGGCGAAAAGCCAACCATCGTGTTCGACTGCTGGCGGATTCTTCGCGACGAACTGGCCGGCTGCGATTGGGTGAACTATTTTTCGGTTGGCTCCACGGTCGGCGAAACTGCCGGTGCGGCCCGTATCGCCGCGATGTGGGATCTCAGCCGCCTTAGTTGACCGAAGGCGCCTTAAGTCAAGAATCGGAGAAGATGACCGATGAATAGAGCGCGCAAGCCCGTTCATATCGAGCCCAAGGGCTGGGGCAGGGAAGTATGGATTGCCAACAATCCGCTCTATTGCGGCAAAATTCTGGAAATCAAGAAGGGTAAGCGCTGCTCGCTTCATTACCACAAGCTCAAGACCGAATCGTTTTACCTCCGCGCAGGCCGTCTTATGGTTCGAATCAAGGAATCGCCTGAGGCCGTGGAAGTCGAAGAGTTCGAGTTAGGCCCCGGAGACTGCATGGACATAGCTCCCGGCCTGGTCCATCAGATGGTTGCGCTGGAAGACGCGGAACTGTTCGAATTCTCAACCCAGCACTTCAATAGCGATTCGCACCGGATCGCCAAAGGTGACTGAAGCACCGCGTCCGAGCATGGCAGTCAGGTAACCAGCCAAGTCAGACGCGCGATGAGCAAGGTTGCGCTTATTACCGGTGTTACCGGACAGGATGGCTCATATCTCGCCGAGCTCCTGATAAGCAAGGGTTACGAGGTGCACGGCATGATGCGCCGGACCTCGATGTTCACCACGGCGCGCATCGATCATCTGCGCGAAAGCATCGGCGCTCGATCCGTCAATCTGCAACTCCACTACGGCGACCTGGGCGACGGAACCGGGATGCGGAGGATCCTGGGAATCGCGATGCCCGACGAGGTGTACAACCTGGCGGCGCAATCGCACGTGCGGATATCCTTCGATCAGCCGGAATACACCTTCGACGTTGTAGGCGTCGGCGCCTTGCGGCTGCTCGAGGCGATTCGCGACCATATTCAAACCACCGGCTCCGAGGTCCGCTACTACCAGGCAGGGTCGTCCGAGATGTACGGCAAGGTGGCGGAGAGTCCCCAACACGAGATGACACCCTTTCATCCGAGGAGTCCCTACGCCTGCGCCAAGGTGTACGCCTACTGGCAGACCGTGAACTATCGCGAAGCCTATAAGATGTACGCGGTCAACGGGATCCTGTTCAATCACGAATCACCGCGCCGGGGCGAGAATTTCGTTACCCGCAAAATCACCCGCAGTGCCGCCCGCATCAAGCTCGGACTTCAATCAAAACTCGCGCTAGGCAATCTCAACGCCAAGCGTGACTGGGGGTTTGCCGGCGACTACGTAGAGGCGATGTGGTTGATGCTGCAGCAGCCGGGCCCGGACGACTTTGTGGTTGCGACTGGCGAGACCCATACCGTCCAGGAATTTCTCGAGGCGGTTTTCGATCGTCTAAATCTTGACTGGCGGAAATACGTCGAGATTGAGCAGCGGTTGTTTCGGCCCGCCGAAGTTGACCTGCTGCTGGGTGACGCGGCCAAGGCGCGCCGCATTCTAGGCTAGAAGCCAGAAGTGACCTTTCCCCGGTTGGTTGAAATGATGGTCCAGGCCGATTTGGATCTGGCCGAAAGGGAAAAGCGTGTGGCGGGATAGGGTATGCGGGATCCCGCTCTCCTCATCTTGCTAGATAATGTTGCGATGCCTAGCGGCTGAATCGCGCCAGCCTTGGTGTTCGTTCGCCGGATCAGCGTGGAGCGCCGCACGTCATAGCCGCCAGGCGCCGCGGAGATAGCGCCTCAAGTGAAATAGAACGCGGCGGTGTCCGGCCGATAAACGCGTGGGAGCCAGAGCGGGCGGCGGAGATTCTCTGGCCCAGGCGCCGGCCGCGCCATCGCTAGCCATCGCAGGTAAACTTGGTGCGATAGCTCGGTGTCGACAAAGATGTCGCCATAGCGATCATCGGGGCCAGGACGCTCGACGTAAACCTTCTGATGCCAGCAGTGCTGACCGCTCACGGGGTCGGGTTGCACAGGAAAAATAAGATTCTGATGCACGCCGGCATCTTCCCACCAGATGCGTGCGGAGTCGGGGTCGTCGCTCTGAAACGGTTGCACGCCGTGCACTTGGCGCATCTTCCATTGGCCGGGGGCGAGTTGGGTCAAATTCACCACCGCGGTTGCCCAGCGCGACCCGGCCGCATCCTCGCCTAGCCGCCAGCGCCCCAGATGGTGGGAGCAAGCGATAACGCCCGGGCGAATTCCCTCGGTCACCCACACCTTGTCGACGAAGTAACCGATCTCGCTGTGAATCTTCAGAAGGTCGCCGGTGGCGACGCCGAATTTCTCGGCATCGATCGGATGCAGCCAAAGCGGATTGCTGTTCGATATCTCATATAGCCACTTCGCGTTGCCCGAGCGCGTGTGAATCAGCGTCGGCAACCGAAACGTCGGCAGTAGCAGCATCTCGCCCTTAGCCCGGTCGATCTGCGCAAAATGGACGTGGCTGCGGATGTAGCCCGGAATCGCGTGCTCGGGCCATCCCCAATCCTTGAGAGTCTTTGAATAGAATTCGAGCTTGCGCGAGGGGGTTGGAAAACCGGCGTGCACCTTGCCGTCGATTTCCACGCCAACGCGTTCGCTGCCAGAGCGCACGACGCGCGTTGTCGGATCGATCGACGCGTTCGCGAGGGCGGCTGGGGCGAGTTCCGATTCGTGCGCAAGGTAGGTGTTGTCCTCTACCAGGAATGCGCCGAACTTGCGCATGTATTCGAGCGGAGTAAGTCCCAACTTGGCGGCGGCCTCGGGCAGACCGGGCACGCTGTGCTCAAATATCCATTGGTAATACTCGTCGACGGCCATTTTTTCGCCGGGCCGGTAAGGCGATTCGAAGTACTTGCGGATGCCCAGCGATCCGTCGAGATCGATCCGCCACGATAGCTCGATCCAGAACTCGTCCTCTTCCCAAACTTCTCCGAGGCCGACCTCGCGATGCGCCTCCCAGGTGGT